>CAZLYE010000488.1:0-2858 GCA_964562865.1 uncultured Binatia bacterium (SeqCode)
GTGCCTCGTCCTCATGCGGAGCGACGACGTCGTCGCCATCCAGGACATGGGGGCGGCGGGGCTCACGAGCAGCTCGCTCGAGATGGCGGGACGTGGCGGGATGGGGATGGTGCTCGAGCTCGACGCCGTGCCGCTGCGCGAGGAAGGGATGACGCCGTACGAGATCCTGCTCTCCGAGTCGCAGGAGCGGATGCTGCTCGTCGCGCGAGCCGGCCGCGAGGCGGCGGTGCAGGAGGTGTTCGCCCGCTGGGACCTCGAGGCCGCCGTGATCGGCCGCCTGACCGACGACGGTGTCTTCCGCGCGCGCTGGCAGGGCCGGGAGGTGTGCGCGCTCCCGGTCGCGGCGCTCACCGAGGCGGCGCCGGTCTACCGCCGGCCTGCCGAGGAGCCCGCGCGTCTCGAGGAGCTGCAGCGCTTCGACGCGGCCGAGGTCCCGGAGCCGACGGACTACGGCCACGTGCTCCAGGCGCTCCTCGAGAGCCCGAACCTCTGCTCGCGCGAGTGGGTCTACCGGCAGTACGACCAGCTCGTCGGCGGGAACACCGTCGTCCGCCCCGGCGCCGACGCCGCGCTCGTCCGCGTCGAGGGGACGCGCCGGGCGCTCGCGCTGAGCGTCGACTGCAACAGCCGCTACTGCCGGCTCGATCCGTACCTCGGCGCCGTGCTCGCCGTCGTGGAGGCGGCGCGGAACGTCGTGGCGGTCGGGGCCCGCCCGCTCGCCGTGAGCGACTGCCTCAACTACGGGAACCCCGAGAAGCCGGACGTGATGTGGGAGTTCCAGCAGGGCATCCAGGGCATCCGCGACGCGTGCGTCGCGCTCGGCACGCCGGTCGTCAGCGGGAACGTGAGCTTCTACAACGACACCGAGGGGCGCAGCATCCCGCCCACGCCCACCATCAGCATGGTCGGGTTGCTCGACGACGTCGAGCTCCACGTGACGCCGTGGTGGAAGGCCGAGGGCGACGTGATCGTGCTCCTCGGCCGGACGCGGGAGGAGCTCGGGGCGAGCGAGTATCTCGCGGTGCTCCACGGGATGGTGCGCGGTGCGCCTCCCTGGATCGACCTCGAGGCCGAGACGCGCCTGCACCGCGTCTGCCTGGCGGGCGTGCAGGAACGTCTCTTCCGCTCGCTGCACGACGTCGGGGCCGGAGGGCTCGCGGTCGCGCTCGCCGAGTGCAGCTTCCACGGGCCCGGGCTCGGGGTGCGGGTCGACCTGGAGGAGGGCATCCGGACCGACGCGCTCCTCTTCGGCGAGAGCCAGTCACGGATGCTGGCGTCGGTGCGGCGCCGGAGCCTCGGGCACCTCCGCGACCTGGCGCGACGGGACGAGGTCCCGCTCACCGTGCTGGGCGAGGTCCGCGGGCGGAGCCTCGTCGTCGGCGACGTGCTGGATCTTCCGATCGAGCCCGCGCGGGAGCGCTGGCGGCGTGCGCTCGAGCGCCGCCTCGGAGCATAGCGGCGGTATACTTGGATGGCGGCCTCCGGTAGAGTGAGGCCAGGCGGGGCGATGTTCGACAAGTTCCACGAGGAATGCGGCGTCGTCGGCGTCCACGGGCACCCGGAGGCTGCCACCCTCGCGTATCTCGCTCTCTATGCGCTCCAGCACCGGGGCCAGGAGTCGGCGGGGATCGTCGCGTCGAACGGCGAGGCGCTCATCAGCCATCGCGGCATGGGCCACGTCGCGGAGATCTTCGACCAGGAGATCCTGGCGCGGCTGCGCGGCAGTCTCGCGATCGGACACAACCGCTACTCGACCCAGGGGTCGACCGTCCTCAAGAACTGCCAGCCGTTCGTCGTCGAGTGGGCGCACGGCGCGCTCGCGATCGCGCACAACGGGAACCTCGTGAACGCCGACGAGCTGCGGGCGAAGCTCGAGGCCCGCGGCTCGATCTTCCAGTCGACGGTCGACAGCGAGGTGATCGTCCACCTGATCGCCGCCTCCACCGAGGGCACGCTGACGGATCGGATCATCGACGCGCTCGGGCAGGTGCGGGGCGCCTACTCGCTCGTCTTCCTCACCGAGGACCGCATCATCGCCGCGCGCGACCCGTCCGGGTTCCGTCCACTCGTCCTCGGCCGGATCGGCGACGCCGTCGTGATCGCGTCCGAGACGTGCGCGCTCGATCTCGTCGACGCCACCTACGAGCGCGAGATCGAGCCGGGCGAGATCGTGACGGTGAGCGCGCGCGGCGTCGAGTCGGTGCATCCTTTCCGCCCCCAGGAACGGCACCACTGCGTCTTCGAGTACATCTACTTCGCCCGGCCCGACAGCCGCGTCTTCGGACGCAACGTGTACGAGGTGCGGAAGGAGCTCGGCCGGCAGCTCGCCCGTGAGGCGCCCGTCCCCGCCGACATCGTGATCGCGGTCCCGGACTCCGGCGTCCCGGCCGCGATCGGCTACGCCGAGCAGGCGGGCCTGCCCTACGAGATGGGCCTCATCCGCAACCACTACGTGGGGCGGACGTTCATCGAGCCGTCGAGCTCGATCCGGCACTTCGGGGTCAAGGTGAAGCTGAACGCGCTGCGGGAGGTGCTGGCGGGCCGGCGCGTCGTCGTGGTGGACGACTCGATCGTCCGCGGCACCACCAGCCGGAAGCTCGTCCACATGATCCGGCAGGCGGGCGCGCGCGAGGTCCACGTGCGGATCAGCTCGCCGCCCACGACGCACCCGTGCTTCTACGGCATCGACACCCCGACGCGCGACGAGCTGCTCGCGTCGAGCCGCTCGATGGAGGAGGTCCGCGACTTCCTCGGCTGCGACTCGCTCGACTACCTGACCCTCGAGCACCTCGTGGAAGCGATCGACGCCCCGGGGGCTGGGTTCTGCAGCTCGTGCCTGACCGGCCGCTACCCCACGC
>CAZLYE010000489.1:0-12098 GCA_964562865.1 uncultured Binatia bacterium (SeqCode)
CCGTGTTGAACTTCGCCTCGATGTTGCGCTCGTGGCCGAAGGTCTTCTTCGCGGCGGAGAGCATCGCCTCCTCGAGCGCCTTGACGATGATCTGGCGGTCGATGCCCTTCTCCTTGCTCACCTGCTCGATCACGCGATTCAGATCCGGCTGCATCTATGCCTCTCTCACGCGTGCGCGTGCGGCGGCCCCGCGGGCCGGCTGAAGTCGTGATCGACGTTGGCCCTCTCGATCGCCGAGAACGGGATGACGACGCGGGCGGCATCGGGATCGTCGATCGTGATGCCGTCGGGGACGACGACCGCCAGCGTGCCGCGGAAGTGGCGACGGCCGGCGATCGGATCCCGCGTCTGGATGCGGACACGCTCGCCGAGCACCCGCCGGAAGTGCGCCTCGCGGAGCAGTGGGCGGTTGATCCCGGGCGACGAGCATTCGAGCTGGTATCGGCCCGGCACGACGTCGTGCGCGTCGAGGAGGTCGCTCAGCTCGCGCGAAACCCGCGTCAGCTGGTCGAGCGTGACACCGCCCTCGGGCCGATCGATCAGGAGTCGCAGGACCGTCCGCCCACCTTCTGGGCGATACTTCACGTCGACGAGCTCGAGCCCCATCGCGAGCGCGAGGGGCTCCGCCAGCTCCCAGACGCGCTGGGTCACTGCGGACCGATCCATGAAGCGTGTTCCTCCAAAATAAAAGAGTGGGACGGGGCCCACTCGGTTTGGTCAGTGAAGGCCGGAGAGCCGAAACCTATAACACGCTGCTATTCGGCCCGCAACGTCCGAAGGGCGCCCGTCACGCGTACATCTCCTCGATTTCGCGGCGGTACCGCTCCGCCATCACCTTTCGCTTCACCTTGAGGCTCGGCGTCAGCTCGCCCGTCTCGACCGACAGGTCGCGGGGGAGGATCCGGAAGTATTTCACCGACTCGAACGAGGCGAGCTCGCGGTTCGCCTGTGCGACCTCTCCCTCGATCAGCTCCCGGACGGCGGGGTGGGTGGCCATCTCCTCCCCGGAGGCGAACGTGAGGCCGTGCGCGGCCGCCCATCGAGCCATCTCGTCGGGGTCCAGCGTGATCAGCGCCACGCAGTACTTCCGGTTGTCGCCGATCACGACCGCCTGGCTGACGTGTGGCTGGAGCTTCAGGAGGTTCTCGATCTTCTGGGGCGCGACGTACTTGCCGCCCGAGGTCTTGATGAGGTCCTTCTTCCGGTCGGTGATGCGGAGGAACCCCTCGGCATCGAACTCGCCGATGTCGCCGGTGTGGAACCACCCCTCCGCATCCCAGCTCTCCGCCGTCGCCTCCGGCCGCTGGTGGTAGCCGAGCGCGACGTTCGTGCCGCGCGCCAGGATCTCGCCGTCCGCGGCGATCCGCACCTCGCAGCAGTCGAGCGGGAGCCCGACCGTCCCGAACCGGAACCGATCGGGGCGGTTCACGGTGAGGCTCGGCGTCGTCTCGGTGAGCCCGTAGCCCTCGAGGATGAGCACCCCGACGGCGTGGAAGAACTCCGCGATCTCGCGCGACAGCGGCGCGCCGCCGGACGTCATGTAGCGGATGTTGCCGCCGAGGACGGCGTGGATGCGCGAGAACACCAGCCGGTGCGCGAGGGCGTGCTGGAGCTGGACCAGCGCGGGGACCGGGCGTCCCTCCTGCTCGCAGCGACTCCGCGCGCGACCGACACCGACCGCCCAGTTGAAGAGCGCGCGCCGGATCGCGCTGCCCGACTCGCGAGCCGACTGCACGCGACCGTAGAGCTTCTCGAAGACCCGCGGGACCGCCGGCAGGAGATGGGGGCGCGACGCGGCGAGGTCCTCCGGAAGCGTGTCGATGCCCCGGGCGAAGGCGGTCACGGTGCCGGCGGCGATCCCGTAGTACTCGATGAGGCGCGCGAACGAGTGTGCCAGCGGCAGGAAGAAGAAGTCGACGTCGCCCGGTCGCGCGATGCCGAGGCGCATCAGCGCTTCGACCGTCGCCAGATGGTTGCCGTGCGTCTGCACGACGCCCTTCGGGGGTCCGGTGGTCCCCGACGTGTAGACGATGGTGGCGATGTCGTCCCGGCGGAGCGCGCCGATCCGACGCTCGATCTCCCGCCGCGCCCCGGCGAGCCCCGCACGGCCGCGCTCCATCAACGTGGCGAGCGACTGGCCCGCACCCGGATCGCCCTCGATGGTGACGACGTCGCGGAGCTCGAGCTTGCGGGTGATCCCGTCCAGCTCGAAGCCGCGCCCGGTCACCTCCTCGATCTTCGCGCGCTGCTTCTCGTTCTCGACGAACACCAGTGACGCGCCGGAGTTCGCGATGATGTACCCGCATTCCGCCGGCAGGTTCGACTGGTAGATCGGAACGGTGAGCGCCCCGCACGCGAGGATGGCGAAGTCGATCTCCATCCATTCGGGACGCGTCGACGAGAGCAGGGCGACGCGGTCGCCGGGAGCGACCCCGCACGCGATGAGACCGGCGGCGATCGCCGCGACGCGGTCCTCCATCGCCTGCCACGTGACGTCGCGCCAGCCCTCCGTCGCGCGGTAGCGGTACCGCGGCTGCGCCGCGAGGCGCGCGGCCTGGTCGAAAAACATCTGGGCGAGGTTCGTGTAGGGCATCGTCGCTTCCCCCCGCCGCGCCGAGTTGCTGGCGCGATGAAGCGGTACCGTATAATAGTGCAGATTCGCCGCTCAACACCCATGTCGTGGCGGGCGGCCCGCGAGTCGTGTCGGAACTCCGTCGCGATCCCATCCTTCGCCGCTGGGTCATCATGGCGCCCGAGCGGGGACCCGACCTCCTGCCCCGGCGGGTCGAGCCGTCGCCGCCGGCGGAGTCGGGTCCCTGCCCGTTCTGTCCCGGCAACGAGGCGATGAATCCGGAGGAGATCGCGGCCGACCGCGAGGGCGACGGGTGGCGGGTCCGCATCACGCCCGACAAGCGGCCCCTCCTCCACATCGAGGGCGATCCGGAGCGCCGCGCCGCCGGCATGTTCGACCTGATGAACGCCATCGGCGCCCACGAGCTGGTCACCGACACGCCGGAGCACCACCACACGTGGGCGGACTTCACCGTCGCCCACATGATGCGCCTGCTCGAGACGTATCGTGCCCGCACGGTCGACCTCCGAGGAGACCGACGGTTCCGGCACGTGTTCGTGCTGAAGAACCACGGCGCGGTCTGGAGCCGCTACCAGCATGCTCACTCGCACGTGATCGCCACGCCGTTCACCCCGAAGCGGCTCGAGGAGGAGCTCGCGGGCGCCCGCGACTACCATCGCATGCGGGAGCGATGCGTCTTCTGCGATCAGCTCACCGAGGAGCTCCGCGCGCGCGACCGGATCGTCGCGCGGAACCGGGACTTCGTCCTCTTCACGCCCTTCGCGTCCGAGTATCCCTACGAGACCTGGATCGCACCCGTCCGCCACGCCGCCGACTTCGGGACGCTCACCGACGCCGCCGTCGCCCCGCTCGCCGAGCTGCTGGTCGACGCGCTCGCGCGGCTGCGCCGCGCGCTCGCCGACCCGCCGTACAGCGTCGTGCTGCACGCCGGCCCGCTCGACGGGGCCGACCAGGCCGAGTTCCACTGGCACTGGGAGATCGTCCCACACCTCGGGCACGAGCTCGGCATGGAGTGGGCGACCGGCATCTTCTCGAATCCGGTCCCGCCCGAGGAGGCGGCCCTGCAGCTCCGCGGCTAGCGGTCACCCTGCTGGAGCTCGTGGAGCGTCACCAGCTCCACGATCTGGTAGGTGCGCCTGCCGCTCGGTGTCTGGACCTCGATCTCGTCCCCGACGGCCTTGTTGAGCAGCGCGCGGCCGATGGGCGACGAGAGCGAGATCTGCCCCCGGGACGCGTCGACCTCCTCGGGGAAGACGATCACGTACGCGACCGACTCGCCGCTGTCGTCCTCCACGGTCACGCGGCTCCCGTACGCCACCACGTCGCGCGGGATCGACGAGATGTTGTACATCGACAGCTCGCGGACCCGCCCCTCGAGCTGGCCGATCCGCGAGCGAACGTAGTCCTGACGCGCCTTGGCGGCCTCGTACTCCGCGTTCTCCGAGAGGTCGCCGTGCGCACGGGCGGCCTCGAGCTCCTTCGGGAGCTTCACCGTGAGTTCGTACTTCAGCTCCGCCAGCTCCTTCTTGAGCCGGACGATGACCGGCAGCTCCATCGACGGATCCTCAGGTGGTCGCCGGCTCCGCGAGCACGCGGCGCACGATGTCACTCGCCTGGCGCCCGTCGAACCGGCCGGCGAACCGGTCGCGGAGGGCGGTCATGATCGTCCCGATCGAGCGCGCGTCCGACCGTGCGGCGATCTCCCGGATCGCGCGCTCGAGATCGGCCGGGCCGAGCTGGGCGGGAACGTACGACTCGAGCATGGCGCGTTCGCTGCGGTTCTGCTCGACGAGCTCTCCGCGCCCTGCCTTGGCCGCGAACTCCTCGGCCTCCTCGCGCTTGCGGATCTCGCGGCGGACGAGCTGCACGAGGTCGGCCTCGGCGAGCGACGCCCCGCGCTTCTCGACTTTCAGGTTCTTCACGGCGGTGATGAGGCCGCGAAGGACGTAGACGCGTGGCATCTCACGCGCCTTCATCGCCCGGGTGAGATCCTCGGCGAGCCGCTCCTCGGTGATCGCGGTCACGAGCGCTAGGGTATGGATAAGGCGCGAGGTTGTAAAGCGCGAGTCACGGCAGGTGGCGCGCAATGCCGGACGGCGCGGACGCGCGCGCCCACATCCTCGACACCATGATCTGGAAGTACTCGCCCTGCGTGAGACACCAGTAGGTCGCGAGCCAGCCGATCAGCAGTCCCGCCAAGAAGTTCCTCACGGCCGCGCCTCCCCTCTTCGTCCCTCGCCCCCTGATCCCGACCCCGATTGCATCGGTGACGTGGGCGAACCCACAATCGACGCTCGTTGCACGGGACGCTCATGACGCGCTGGCTCCGCATGTTCGTCGATCTCGTCTTTCCGGCGGACTGCGACGCATGCGAGCGCCCGCTGCCGCTCGGACACTTCTCGTGTCTGTGCGCGGCCTGCTGGAACGCGATGACGCCCGTGCCCGGCGCGTGCTGTCAGGTGTGCGGCGTGCCGCTCGGCGCCTCCGCCGAGGCCGTCCCTTCGTGTCCCGCCTGCCTCCGCCATCCTCCCGCCTTCACCAGCGCGCGCGCTGCCGCATTGTATCTCCCGGCCGCCACCGGGCTCAATCCGCTCGCGGCTGCCGTCGGCGCGCTCAAGTATCGTCGGCGGCGAGCCGTCGCCGAGGCACTCGGCGTGCTGCTCGCCGAGCGGTACCCCTTCGCGTCCGACGTGGTCCTCGTCCCGGTTCCCCTGCACGTCGCGCGACTCCGGTCGCGGGGCTTCAACCAGGCCCTGCTCCTGGCGCGCGTCCTCGGGCGGCGACGCGGGATCGAGATCGCCCCGCGCGTCCTCGCACGGATCCGGGAGACGGATGCACAGACCGGCCTCTCCGCAGCCGACCGGCGACGCAACCTGCGCGGTGCGTTCGTCGTCCGGCGCCGCGACCTCGTCCGAGGGCGCCCGATCGTGCTCGTCGACGACGTCCTCACGACCGGGGCGACCGCGGATGCCTGCACGCGCGCGCTGCTCGCCGCCGGTGCCCGCCGCGTCGACGTGTACACCGCGGGACGCGCACCGTGAGCCACCGCGAGCCTGCCTCGCCGTCGCCGTTCGTGCTGCAGCACCTGGCCGCGGCACCGCCGGGCCCCGTGCTCGACGTCGCGTGTGGCGCCGGGCGGCATGCGCTCGCGGTCGCGCGCACCGGCCGCGTGATCGACGCGATCGATCGCTCCTGGGAACGGTGCGCGGAGGTCGCGCGCCGCGCGCGGGCCGAGCGCCTGAGCGTCCGGCCCGTCTGCGCGGACCTGGAGCAGCACCCGCTGCCGGCCGGCCGCTACGCGGCGGTCGTGAACACCCTCTACCTCGACCGGGCGCTCGTGCCGCGCCTCGTGAACGCGCTCTCCCCCGGGGGCGTGCTCCTGTTCGAGACGTTCCTCGAGGCGCAGCTCGCGACGGGGCATCCCCGGAATCCCGCGTTCGTGCTCGCGCCGGGTGAGCTCCTCCGGCTGGCGGGCGGCCTCCAGGTGATCGCGTACGCCGAGGGGGCCGTCGAGCGCGACGGGACGACCGTCCATCTCGCCTCGCTCGCCGCCCGCGCCGCTTGAGGGGGCAGATTTCGAGGGCTAAAGAGGTTCCGTGATCGCCGCCGGTGCGCTCATCTCCGGAGCGGGCACGAACCTCCAGGCGATCATCGACCGGATCGCCGCCGGGCGGCTCGACTGCACGCTCCGCGTCGTGATCTCGAACCGTCCCGGCGCCGCCGGTCTCGCGCGTGCAGAGGCGGCGCGGATACCCACCCGGGTGATCGAGCATCGCGGGTTCGCGGCGCGCGAGGACTTCGACCGCGCGCTGGTCCAGGCGCTGCGCGACGCCGGCGTCGAGCTGGTGGTGCTCGCCGGGTTCGATCGCCTGATCACGCCGGTGTTGATCGAGGCCTTCCCGAACCGGATCATGAACATCCATCCCGCGCTCCTCCCCGCGTTCAAGGGCCTGCACGCACAGCGCCAGGCGCTCGAGTACGGCGTCAGGATCGCCGGCGCGTCGGTCCACTTCGTCGACCAGCACACCGATCACGGGCCGATCATCGTGCAGGGTGCGGTCGCGGTCTCGCCCGACGACACCGAGGAGACCCTCCGCGACCGGATCCTGGCCGTCGAGCACGAGATCTACCCGACCGCGATCCAACTGTTCGCCGAGGGCCGCCTCTCGGTCTCCGGGCGGCGGGTCGTCGTCCGGGGCCCGCACCCCCCCCTGCCCTCGGCGCTCATCTGGTGGTAAAGGCCGGCCATTCCCTTGAAATCTAATGAGTTCGCTGTTACACGGCTCACGGACGCCGATGTCCCCAGCCGGGGGAGCGGGGAGGACGGGAGGGTGCGTGGAAGACCTGCCGGCAAGACCCGAGGGGAGCCTCCGGACCGCCCGACGCGGCCGGCACGTCCGACGCGGGGGAGACCCCGGGCGCGGATGACTGCGGCGGGCGCAGCCACCTGATGGACGTCGCATCGATTCTCGCCGAGGTCCGCTCGCTCGCGAACCGGGGCGACCTCCAGACGATCGTCCAGCGCTACGGCGCCCTCGACGACACGCCCGAGCGGGACACCTGGCACTCGACGGAGCTGCTCTACGAGATCGGGCGTGCCTTCGGCATGCTCGGGAACGAGGAGAAGGTCGAGCGCTACCTCCTCCGTTGCGCCGAGCTCGCCCCGCGCCGCGCCGCCGTGTTCCACTGCGCCATCGGGTGGTACTTCCAGCGGAAGAAGAAGTGGACGAAGGCACTCCGCTGGTACGACCGCGCGCTCGCTTCGTTCCCGACCTATCACCTCTGTCTCTTCCGTCGCGGCTACTGCCTCGAGAAGCTCCACCGGCCGCGTGAGGCGGTCGAGGTCCTCGCCCGCGCGCGCGCGATCTGGGACGAGGCACCGAGCGAGCAGCGTCAGCGCGGCCGCGGCGTCCAGGTGCAGGTGCTGTTCCACCTCTCCCGCGGCTACCGAGACCTCGGCGACTTCGAGCGCTCCGCCGACGCGCTCGACGTGTGCTGTGCCCTCGACCGGGGCAGCGAGCCGCCCACCATCCGCGAGGAACACACCCTCGCCTGCCGCGGGGAGCTCGACCTCCGCCGCGGCAACCTCGACGGGGCGCTCGCCTCCTTCGGCCAGGCGCGGGACCTCGATCCGGGGTCGAGCTACGTGTGGGAGCGGATCGGCCGTGTGCACGAGCTGCGTGGCGAGCTGGGCGAGGCGGAGACAGCCTATCGTCGTGCGAGCACCCTCCCCCGCGGCGCGTTCGCCTTCCTCGCGCTCGGCCGCTTCTATCTCGGGACGCAGCATCTCCCGGGCGCCGCCACGGCCCTCAGCGAGGCGATGCGTCGCGTGCGCGGCGCGGAGCCGCTCATCCGGCTCGAGCTGTCGCGTCTCGAGGTCGCCTGCGGGCGGCCCCGGGCCGCGCTCCAGCAGGTCGAGCGGGCCATCGCCTGCCGGCGCGAGGGCGGATTCGCCGAGGGGCTCCGCCTCGCCGCCGACCTCGCCGAGCGACTCGGTCGCACCGGAGAGGCCCGGCGCTACGTCGAGCAGCTGAGCCGCCTGACGCCCGACGACGGCAGCCTGGCCGCTCGCCTGCGTACGCTGGCATCCCACGCCGAGGACGCAGAGCCACCGGCGGTCGCCGACCCGCCGCTGCCGCCCGAGCTCGCCGTCCTCGAGGAGACCGGTTGCGAGGGAGCGATCGACGAGCGGCTGGTGGGTGTCGTCGACCGGTTCTTCGTCGAGAAGGGCTTCGGGTTCGTCCACTACGACAACGGGCAGCAGTCGATCTTCTTCCACGTCACCCAGTGCGAGGACGGGGGCGAGGGGCTGGCCCCCGGCGCACGCGTCACGTTCCGCATCGGACACAACCCGAAGAAGGGGAAGACACAGGCCGAGGACCTCCGCCGGGCGGAGTGACGGACGGACTACCTCGTGCGAGCGTACACGCGGGCGAGTCGCTCGGGAGGCACGCCGGCATAGTAGGCCGCGCGGAGCGCCCACATGAGCAGGACCGTCCGCGCGACACCGTCGCGCTGCCACCGGCGGGCCGAGGTGAGGACCGTTTCGCGGAGCGCGACCAGGCGGCCAGCGCGCTTGAGCGCACGACAGAGGGCGATGTCCTCCATGAGCGGCAGTGGCGGGTAGCCCCCGAGGCGCTCGAAGACGTCGCGCCGCACGAAGATCGCCTGGTCGCCGGTGGCGACGCCGGTGAGCCGCGACCGGAGGCTGATTGCGCGCTCGATGATCCGGTACGCGAGCCCGGAGGCGTCGAGCCGGACGTCGAACCGCCCGCCGACGGCGTCGGGATCGCCGAGCGCGCGCGCGAGCGGCGCGGCACAGCCAGGTGGGAGCCTGGTGTCGGCGTGCAGGAAGAGCAGCACGTCGCCCTGCGCCACGGTGGCGCCCGCGTTCATCTGCAACGCGCGACCCCGAGGGCCCTCGACCACGCGGTCGGCGAGCGAGCGCGCCGCCGCCACCGTGGCGTCACGGCTGCCGCCGTCGACGACGATCAGCTCGCGGACGCCGTCCTGCCGCGCCGCCGCGAGCGTTCGTGGCAGGGTCGCCGCCTCGTCGAGCGCCGGGACGATGACCGAGATCGTCATCGCGCCGCGCCTTTCCACGGGATCCAACGTTGCAACCTCATCACCCCCACGGTATAGGTTGAGCGGTTGACCGCGACACTGCTGTGCCACATCACACGACGCTGCGGGTGACCGACCCCGCTCAGCGCTCCGCAGAGAGGATCATGAGCGATGGCTGATGGCGTAGCCACGGGTTCGAAGCGCGTCGAGGCCCGCGACACCGTGGTCATCCGTTTCGCCGGCGACTCGGGCGACGGCATGCAGGTGACCGGCATGCAGTTCACCACCGAGTCCGCTCTCGCCGGCAACGACATCGCGACGCTCCCGGACTTTCCCGCCGAGATCCGCGCCCCCGCGGGGACCCTCGCCGGCGTGAGTGCCTTCCAGCTGAGCTTCTCGTCGAGCGAGGTCTTCACCCCCGGCGACGATCTCGACGTCCTCGTCGCGATGAACCCGGCCGCCCTGAAGGTGAACCTCGGGGACCTGAAGGTCGGCGGCATCCTGATCGTCGACCGCGAGGGCTTCAACGAGCACAACCTGAAGAAGGCCGAGTACGTGAAGAGCCCGCTCGAGGACGGGTCGCTCGACCGCTTCCAGGTCTTCCAGGCCGACGTGACGAAGCTCACCACGGCCGCGCTGAAGGACCTCGGCCTGTCGGCACGCTCCGTGTTCCGCTGCCGCAACTTCTTCTGTCTCGGCATGACCTCCTGGCTCTATCACCGGCCGATGGAAGCCGCCGAGGCGTGGATCCGGGATCGCTTCAAGAAGACGCCCGAGCTCGTCGAGGCGAACGTCCGGGCGCTCCGCGCCGGGTACAACTTCGCGGAGAACGCGGAGCTGTTCGCCGTCTCGTACGAGGTCCGGCCGGCGAAGATCGCGCCGGGGAAGTATCGCAACATCACCGGCAACACAGCCACGGCCCTCGGCTTCATCTGCGCCGCGCGGAAGGCGGGTCGTCCCCTGTTCCTCGGCAGCTACCCGATCACGCCGGCGAGCGACGTGCTGCACGAGCTCTCGGGGCTCAAGCAGTACGACGTGTACACGTTCCAGGCCGAGGACGAGATCGCCGGCATCGGCGCCGCCCTCGGCGCGGCCTTCGGCGGGGCGATCGCCATTACCACCACGAGCGGTCCCGGCATGAACCTCAAGGCGGAGACGGTCGGCCTCGCGCTGGCCGTCGAGCTGCCGCTCGTCATCACGGACATCCAGCGCGCGGGTCCGTCGACCGGCATGCCCACCAAGACCGAGCAGGCCGACCTCCTGATGGCGATGTACGGCCGCCACGGTGAATCGCCCGTGCCGGTGCTCGCCGCCGCGACACCGGCCGACTGCTTCATGATGGCGTTCGAGGCGGTGCGGATCGCGGTCAAGTACATGACGCCCGTCATCCTCCTCACCGACGGCTACCTCGCGAACGGCGCCGAGCCGTGGCTCATCCCGGACCCGGCCGCCCTGCCCGAGGTGAACGTCGCGTTCCGCACCGAGCCGAGTGGATTCTTCCCCTACCTGCGCGATCAGGAGACCCTGTCGCGTCCGTGGGTCATTCCGGGTACGCCGGGGCTCGAGCACCGCATCGGCGGCCTCGAGAAGGAGTACCTCACGGGCAACGTGAGCTACGCGCCGACCAACCACGAGCAGATGATCCGCGTCCGGGCCCGGAAGATCGCCGGGATGGTGCGCGAGATCCCTCCGCTCCAGGTCGTCGGTCCGCAGGAGGGTGATCTCCTCCTCGTCGGCTGGGGCAGCACCTACGGCTCGATCACGCAGGCGGTGCGGCAGCTGCAGGCGTCCGGGCACGCCGTCGCCCACGTGCACCTCCGGCACCTGAACCCCCTGCCGGCGGACCTGGGCGACATCCTCGGACGCTACCGACACGTCCTCGTCCCGGAGATGAACCTCGGTCAGCTGCTCCGCCTGATCCGCGCCGAGTATCTGGTCGACGCGATCGGCTTCAACAAGATCCAGGGCCGGCCGTTCAAGGTGTCGGAGATCGTCACCCGGAGCCTGAAGCTCCTGAACGGCAAGGCCAGGGAGGAATCCGCCGCATGAACGCGCCCGGGTCCACCGAGCAGAAGCTCACCAAGAAGGACTTCGTCTCCGACCAGGACGTCCGCTGGTGCCCCGGCTGCGGGGACTACGCGATCCTCTCCCAGGTGCAGAAGGTGCTGCCGGAGCTCGGCCTCCCGCGCGAGAACTTCGTCTTCGTCTCGGGCATCGGATGCTCGAGCCGCTTCCCGTACTACGTCAACACCTACGGCTTCCACTCGATCCACGGTCGGGCGCCCGCGATCGCAACCGGCCTCAAGGCCGCGCGGCCGGAGCTCTCCGTGTGGGTGGTGACGGGCGACGGCGACGCGCTCTCGATCGGCGGCAACCACCTGATCCACGTGCTCCGCCGGAACGTCGACCTGAACATCCTGCTCTTCAACAACAAGATCTACGGGCTGACGAAGGGGCAGTACTCGCCCACCTCAGAGGTCGGGAAGGTCACCAAGTCGACGCCCCTCGGGTCGATCGATCATCCCTTCGATCCGATCGCGCTCGCCCTCGGCGCCGAGGCGAGCTTCGTCGCCCGCAGCGTCGACGTCGAGTCGAAGCATCTCCAGGACATCGTGCGCCGTGCCCACGAGCACAAGGGCGCGTCCTTCGTGGAGATCCTCCAGAACTGCAACGTCTTCAACGACGGCGCGTTCGCCGACGTGACCGAGAAGGCCAGCAAGGCCGACGCGACGCTCGTGCTCGAGCACGGCAAGCCGCTCGTCTTCGGCAAGAACCGCGACAAGGGCATCCGGCTCCGGAACTTCCGGCCCGAGGTGGTGCAGCTCGGGAACGGGATCACCGAGGCCGATCTGCTCGTCCACGACGAGCGGAATCCGGCGCTCGCGTATCTCATCGCCCGCCTGGGGCCGCCGAGCTTCCCGACGCCGATCGGCGTCTTCAC
>CAZLYE010000490.1:0-12302 GCA_964562865.1 uncultured Binatia bacterium (SeqCode)
GCACCGTCCCCGCGACCGCGGTGCCCGTGACGACCACCCCGTGTCCGCGCATCACGAACGCCCGGTCGACGGGGAGGCGGAAGTACCCGGGCGGCGGCGGTCCGGGCGGGGCCGCGAGCTGCGTGGCGATCTCGGCGCGCAGCCGGTCGAGGCCGGCCCCCGTCAGGGTCGAGACGGGGACGACGGGCGCGCCCTCGAGCGTCGTGTCGAGGGTGAGTATCTCGATCTCCTCCCGGACGGCCGCCACACGCGCCGCGTCGGCGAGGTCGGTCTTCGTGATCACGAAGATGCCGCGGCGGACGCCGAGGAGGTGGAGGATGTCCAGGTGCTCCTCCGTCTGCGGCATCACGCCGTCGTCCGCGGCGACCGTGAAGAGCACCAGGTCCATGCCGTGCGCGCCGGCCAGCATGTTGCGGATGAACCGCTCGTGTCCGGGCACGTCGACGATGCCCGCCCGCGCGCCGTCGGGTGCGTCGAGGTACGCGAAGCCGAGGTCGATCGAGATGCCGCGCTCCTTCTCCTCCTTGAGGCGGTCGGTCTCCTGGCCGGTGAGCGCCCGGATGAGCGACGTCTTTCCGTGGTCGATGTGCCCCGCCGTCCCGATGATGAGCGGCATCGGAGGTCAGAGCTCGACGGCGAGGTCGGCCGGGTCGAATATCCCGCGGAGGTCGAGGAGGAAGCGTCCGTCGTGGATGCGGCCGAGCACCGGCGGGCGCGCGCTCCGGAAGCGCGCGGCGATGCGCTCGGCGCCGACGTCGGGGTGCTCCACCGCGAGCGCGCGGCTCTCGAGCGGGACGGCGGGAACGGCCCCGCTCCCCACCTCGCACTCCGACGGCACCACCGTGACGCGCCAGCCCGGCCCCAACCGCGCCGCCAGCGCCGGCGCCGCCTCCTGGCCGACGCGTTCGATGTCCGAGATCGGGCGCGCGAGCCACCGGAACGTCGGGAGGACGGCCGTCAGATCCGGCGCCTCGCGATAGAGGCGGAGCGTGGCGGCGAGCGCCGCCAGCGTGAGCTTGTCGGGCCGGAGCGCGCGGCGGAGGGGATTCGCTGCGAGTCGCGCGACCAGCTCCCCGCGGCCGACCACGATGCCCGCCTGCGGCCCGCCGAGGAGCTTGTCGCCGCTGAACGTGACCAGATCCGCGCCGGCGGCGATCCGCTCGCGCACGACCGGCTCGGGCGGGAGGCCGAACGCCGTCAGATCGACGAGCGCCCCGCTCCCGAGATCCTCCATCACGGGGACGCCCGCCTCGCGGCCGATCGCGACGAGCTCGGCCAGCTCCGTGGCCGCGGTGAAGCCGACCACGCGGTAGTTGCTCGCGTGCACCTTCAACAGGAGCGCCGTCGCCGGGCCGATCGCCGCGCGGTAGTCCGCGGGGTGCGTCCGGTTCGTCGTCCCGACCTCGCGGAGCCGGGCGCCGCTCTTCGCCATCACGTCCGGGATGCGGAAGGACCCCCCGATCTCGACCAGCTCGCCCCGCGACACGACGACGTCGCGGTCCGCGGCGAGCGTGTTGAGCGCGAGGAGCACGGCGGCGGCGTTGTTGTTCACCACCAGCGCCGCCTCGGCGCCCGTGAGCGCGCGCAGGTCCTCGGCGACGAGCGCGTCCCGTTCGCCGCGCCGCCCGGTCACGAGGTCGAGCTCCAGGTTGACGGGCTGGCATGCGGCCGAGACGAGCTCCGCGACCGCGTCGTCGGCGAGGAGGGCGCGCCCGAGGTTCGTGTGGAGCACCACGCCGGTCGCATTCACCACGCGAACGAGCCGCGGCGCAGATGCCGCGTCGAGCCGCGCCGCGACACGCCCGACGAGCGCAGAGTCTTCGAGCGTCTGATGCGCGTCGGGCGCGCGCCGCAGGTCTTCGAGCACCGCGCGCACGGCCTCGACGACATGCTCCCTCCGATACCGCGCGAGGAGCGCCAGCGACGCCGGCAAGCGGAGCAGCCGCTCGACCGACGGTATCGCCCGCCGCGGATTCGACGCCTGCGCCTTGGCCACGCCGCCATCGTGCCCCACGCCCGCCACGTCCGACAAGCCGCGGCCCTCCGGCCAGAGGCCCGCGGTCGGCGGGGGGCGCCTCGCGAGCGATCTCTCCGCGGCGGAGCGCCCATCCGATCCGAACCGCGCCGTCCGTTCGCCGCGGAGCGTGAGCGAGCAAGGCGCCCCCCGCCGACCGCGCGACGATGCCGGAACGCCCCGGTTTGCCGGCCGTGCCCGCGCGTGCGACCCTCTGCGCCGTGCCCGATCGGCGCAGCCTCGCGACCACGATCGTCCGGCGCCTGCGCGACGCCGGCCACGAGGCATACTTCGCCGGCGGCTCGGTGCGCGACCAGCTCCTCGGGCGCGAGCCGCTCGACTTCGACGTCGCGACGAGCGCGCCGCCCGAGACGGTCCGCGCGCTCTTCCCCCGCACCGTGCCGGTCGGCGCCCAGTTCGGCGTGATCCTCGTCGTCGAGGGCGGCATTCCGTTCGAGGTCGCGACCTTCCGCTCCGACGACGCCTACGTCGACGGTCGGCGACCGAGCCGCGTGCACTACGGCTCCGCGCGCGAGGACGCCCTCCGGCGGGACTTCACCATCAACGCGCTCTTCCTCGACCCGGTCACCGGGGAGGTCATAGACTTCGTCGGAGGTCAATCTGACCTGCAGGCGGGCGTCATCCGCGCGATCGGGGACGCCGGGGCACGGATCGCCGAGGACCGCCTGCGCCTCCTCCGGGCGGTCCGTTTCGCCGCCCGGCTCGGGTTCACGATCGAGCCCGTCACCCGCGCCGCCATCGTCGCCGCCGCGCCCACGATCCGCGACATCGCCGACGAGCGGATCGGCAACGAGGTCGTGAAGATCCTGACCGAGGGCGGCGCGCGCCGCGGGTTCGAGCTCTTGTGGGAGACCGGGCTCCTCGAGCACGTGCTCCCCGAGGTGGAGCGCATGCGCGGGGTCGCGCAGTCGCCGGACCACCATCCGGAGGGCGACGTCTTCGTCCACACGCTCCTCCTCCTCGGGCAGCTCCCCGCCGGTGCTCCCGAGACCCTCGCGCTCGGCGCGCTCCTCCACGACGTCGGGAAGCCACCGTGCGCGGGCGTCCACGACGGACGGATCACCTTCTACGGTCACCCTGCCGTCGGCGCGGAGATCGCCGTGGCGATCTGCCAGCGTCTCCGGCGGAGCCGCACCGTGTGGGAGCGCGTCGCGTACCTCGTGCGCAACCACCTGCGCCTGGTGCAGGGGCCGGAGATGCGGCTCGCCACGCTGAAGAGGATGCTCCGCGAGGACGGCTTCGAGGAGCTCCTCGTGCTCGCGCGCATGGACGCGCTCGCCTCCAACCGCGACCTCACCTGGGTCGACTTCTGCGAGCGACGGCGGATCGAGCTCGCGAAGGAGGAGGACATGCGGCCCCCGCGGCTCCTCGGGGGTGACGACCTGATCGCGCTCGGCTACGCTCCGGGGCCGCTCTTCACGCGGATCCTCGGCGCGCTCGAGGAGGCACAGCTCGAGGGCCAGGTCCGGACGCGCGGCGAGGCGGAGCGGTTCGTGACCGAGCGCTACCCGCGGCCGGCCTGAGCGAGGTCCTGCAGCCAGCGGACCAGCAGCCGCACGCCGAACCCCGTGCCGCCGCGCGGGCCGAGCGGCAGGTCCTTCTCCGTGAACGCGGGCCCCGCGATGTCGAGGTGCGCCCACGGCACGCCGTCGACGAACTCCTGGAGGAAGAGCCCCGCGATGATCGTTCCGGCGTCGCCGCCGACGTTCTTCAGGTCGGCGACGGAGCTCTTGAGATCGTCCCGGTACTCGCGCACCAGCGGAAGCTGCCAGAGCCGCTCGCCGCTCGCCTGGCCCGCGGCGAGGAGCGCGCTCACCAAACGCTCGTCGTTGCCCATCACGCCGGCGAAGACGTTGCCGAGCGCCACGCGGCAGGCACCCGTCAGCGTGGCGACGTCGACGATCGCATCGGGCTTCGCGCGCGCCGCGAGCGCCAGCGCGTCGGCCAGGACGAGCCGGCCCTCGGCGTCGGTGTTGAGCACCTCGACCGTCTTCCCGTTGAGGAACCGGATGACGTCGCCCGGCTTCTGCGCGAGCCCGCCGGGCAGGTTCTCGGTGGCGGGCACGTAGCCCGTCACGTCGATCGGGAGCCCGAGCCGCGCCGCGGCCGTCACCGCGCCGATCACCGCCGCACCGCCCGCCATGTCGTACTTCATCGTCTCCATCGACTTGGGAGGCTTGAGGGAGAGCCCGCCGGAGTCGAAGGTGATGCCCTTCCCGACCAGGATGACGCGCGGGGCGCCCCGCTTGGCCGCGTGCCGGATCCGGATGAAACGCGGCTCCTCGCGGCTCCCGCGCGCGACGGCGGCGAGGCCCGCGAGACCCTCCCGCTCGATGCGGTCGGGGCCCCAGGCCTCGGCCTCGAGGCCGGGGACGTCGGCGGCGAGCGCGGCGACGTGGTCGGCGAGGAAGCGGGGGGTCGCGACCGAGGCGGGCTCGTTCACGAGATCGCGCGCCCGGAGCGTCTCCGGCACGACGGCGGCGACCGCCCCGAGAGCGGAGGAGAGGTCGCCCCCGGACCCCCCGTCGCCGAGGAGCAGAAGGCTCCGGACGCGCTCCCGGCGCTCGGAATCGGACGCGTAGCCGGCGAACCGGTAGCCGGCCAGCTGGAAGCCCTCGACGAACGCGGCCGGGGCGGCAGCGCTCCGCCCGGCCCCGCTCATAACGGCGGCCACGCGCGCCGCCCGCTGGCGCTCCGCCTCCTGCCGCGCGCGCGCGCCGGCCAGCCGCCATGCGTCCACGCCGACCGGCGCGGCCCCGAGCCCGACCAGCGCAACCGACGCGTCGCCGTGATGCACGAGCATCTCGTCGACCCGTCCGCGGAACTCCACCCTCCGGATGCGCCGCGCGAGGCTCTGCGCCACCCGCGGCGGGACGGCCCGCAGCGCGGCCTTCGCCCCGCCCTCCACGACCGGGACGATCAGCAGATCCCCTGCGGCGGCCCGCGAGCCGCCGCGGCGTACGCGCACTTCGACCATGGCTTCCTCTCGAGGCTTCAGTGAAAGGTCTTCTTGGCGAGGAAGAGGACCACGGCGCCGACGCCGGCGTAGGCCAGGACGCCCTCGAAGAGGCCCAGACCGGTGGTGAGCGCGAACACGAGCAGCACGAGGCCCGTCCCCAGCACGGCGACGATGCGCTCGATGCGCTCCTCGCGCGCCTGCACGCCCTGCACGTGCCCGGTCACCGCGGCGCCGCAGGACGGGCAGCGGCCGCCCGGCTTGCGAACGAGCGGCGCACCGCACTGCGGGCAGTCGATCTTCAGACGGAGCGGCACCGCCGGACTCTAGCGCATTCCCGGCGCCGGAAAAACGCGGGGCGGCGGGCCCGTGCGGCCCGCCGCCCCGCAGGACGGCCCGTCGCTGGCGCGGCTCAGTCCCCGCTCGCCTTCCTCAGCTCGTCGCCATCGTTCGTGTGGAGGGCGACGACCTGCCCCCGGCGCGGGGCGTTCACCTTCGCCTTCCAGGCCCTCAGACCACGCCGGAGGTAGTCGGCGTCGAGATCCAGCACGTCGCAGGTGTTTTGGAAGGAGAACAGCCAGGTCCGATCGGGGTCCTCGATCCACTCCTCGGCCTCGCGGAACAGCTGCTGGCCGCGCTCGTCGTCCGCCCCCGCCTGCTTGCGGAACACGTCGACGGCGTCCTCGAGGACGGCGATCATGAGCCGACGCTCGCCGTCGTGCTCGCTGCGACGCCGTACACGATCGAAGAACTGCGAGGGAAGCAGGGTGTCCGGCTGGAACAGCCCCGCCAGCCTCTCGTCCGCCGCGAATTCACGCTCCTTCATGGCTCCTGTCCTCAGTTCAGTTCAGTATAGTGTCGCTCAATCCTCGAGAAAGCGGTGCGTTGCTACGACTGTGCTTTAGACGCACCCAGGGCGGCGGCATTCAGGCGCGCCGGCGCGCCGGGCATCCCGCGGGGTCGCCGCACGTCGGCGATCGTAGTCTTTTCGAATAGTTCCATCACGCGCCGCTGCCCCTCCCGCCACACGCGCTCCATACCGCACGTCCCGAGGAGGGAGCAGTCCGCGTGCTCCCCGACGCAGACGTTCAACGAGATCGGCCCCTCGACCGCCTCGATGACGTCGCGGAAGGTCACCTGCTCCGCCGGCCGGGCGAGCACGTATCCTCCGTGCGGCCCGCGCCGCGACCGGACCAGCCCGTTGTGGATCAGCATCTGGACGATCTTCTCGAGAAACTGCCGCGGGACGCGCTCCCGTTCTGCGATCTCGGCCACCGAACAGGCCCGCTCGCTCGCCTCCTCGTTGGCGAGATGGATGACGGCGCGCAGCGCATAGTCGATCTTCCGGCTCACCTGCATGATGGACATGGACTCTCCTTCACGATTCGCGCTGCGCCACCCACGCCATCTGGATCCGCTCGAGCTTCCCCTCGCTCGACGCCTTCGGATCGTCCTCGAACCCCGGGAGTCCGCAGACCCAGCGATGCAGATCCGTGAAGCGGACCGTGAGCGGATCGACGTCCGGATGCGCCTCCGCGAGCTCCTCGGCGATGTCCTCCGCGTCGTCCCATCTGAGCCTCATGGTCACAGCTCCTCGAGGCGCCGGTTGGCGAGCGCCTCCGTCAGCGAGCGGTCCATGATGCGTCGTGCGAACGGCTCGGTCTCGCGGCCGAGCGCATCGACGGCGTCCCGGATGGCGACGTAGTCCTCGCCCTGCCGCGCAACGTCGACCGCCCTGATCGCCGTGTCGATCCGGTCTCGCTCGCCGTCGTCGAGGAGCGCCCCCTCGCGCGCCAGCGACTCGCGCGTCGCGTGGAGGATCATGTCGGCCTCGACGCGCGCCTCGCGCACCTGCCGCTGGCGGACGTCCTCCTCGGCGTAGTCGATCGACTCCTCGAGCATCCGCTCGATCTCCTCCTCGGCGAGCCCGTAGGACGGCTTCACCTCGACCGAGCGCTCGCGCCCCGTCCGGAGGTCCACCGCTGTGACGCTGAGGATGCCGTTCGCGTCGATCAGGAACGTGACCTCGACCCGCGGCACCCCGGCGGGGAGCGGTGCGATGGGGATCTTGAACCGGGCGAGGCTCCGGTCGTCGGACGCGAGCTCCCGCTCGCCCTGGAGGACGTGGACGTCGACCGACGTCTGGTTGTCGACGGCGGTGGTGAACGTCTCCTTGACGCTCGCCGGGATGGTCGTGTTCCGGTCGATGAGGCGCGTGAAGACGCCGCCCATCGTCTCGATGCCGAGCGAGAGGGGCACGACGTCGAGGAGCAGCATGTCGCGCCGCCCGCCGGAGAGGATGCCGGCCTGGATGCCCGCGCCGAGCGCGACCACCTCGTCCGGGTCGATGTCGACGAGCGGCGGCCGGTGGAAGATCGCCTCCATGCGGCGCCGGACGAGCGGCACGCGCGTCGAGCCGCCGACGGCCACCACCTGCTGCACGTCCTGCGGCTCGAGCCCCGCGTCCCGGAGCGCCTGCCGGCACGGCCCGCCGGTCCGCTCGACGAGGTCATCGATCGCCGCCTCGAGCTCGGCGCGGGTGACACGCCGGCGGACGGCGGGCATGCCGTGCGGCTCGAGAACGATCTCCGTCGCCGTCGCGTCGCTCAGCTCGCGCTTCGCGCGCTCGGCCATCGCGCGCGCGAGCGCGCGGACGCCCGGGTCGGCCCGGCGGTCGGCGGGGACGCCGGCGAGGACGAGGTCGGCGAGCCGCTCGTCGAAGTCGTCGCCCCCGAGGCGCGTGTCGCCGCTCGTCGCGAGGACCTCGAACACGCCGCCCCGCAGGCGGAGGATCGAGACGTCGAAGGTGCCGCCGCCGAGGTCGTAGACGGCGATGACGCCCTCCTCCTGCTTGTCGAGCCCGTACGCGAGCGACGCCGCCGTGGGCTCGTTCACGAGCCGGAGCACCTCGAGGCCGGCGAGCCGGCCGGCGTCCCGCGTCGCCTGCCGCTGGCTGTCGTTGAAGTACGCCGGCACCGTGATCACGGCCTGGCCGACGGCCTCGCCGAGCGCCGACTCCGCCCACCGCTTGAGCTCCCGCAGGATGTGGGCCGACACCTCGGGTGGCGTCACCTCGCGTCCGCCGACCGCGAAGCGGACGACGCCCTCGCCACCCTCGACGAAGCGGTAGCGGCGCCGATCCTCCGCGCTCACGTGCTCGAAGCCGAGCCCCATGAAGCGCTTGACGGAGAGGATCGTGTCGAGCGGCCGTTCGACGGCGAGCTCGCGGGCACGGCGTCCGACGATCACCTCGCCGCCGGGAAGGAAGGCGACCGCGGACGGCAGGAGTCGTTCGCCGGTCGCCGGATCGGGCAGCACCCGCGGGCCGCTCTCCTCGAGGACGGCGACGAGGCTGTACGTCGTCCCGAGATCAATGCCGACGATCCGTCCCACGGAATCCCTCTCCCATCGAGTCTTCGATGTCGCCGAGCAGCGTGCGGAGGTACGCGATCTCGGACAGCCGGCGTCTGAGATCGTCGAGCGGGCCGCCGGCGCCGTTGGCGGCCGCATAGCACGCCACGAGCCCGTCCCGCAGCGCGTCCAGGCGGCGTGCGAAGGCGCCCCGGAGCGCCTCGACCTCGCGCCGGAGTGCGTCGGCCTCCGGCCCGTTCGCGGCGGACCGGAGCTCGGCGAGCTTCTCCTGCGTCTCGAACACCTCGGCGGCGATCTCCGGCGGGACGCGCGGCCCCTCGTCGCCGAGCCGCGTCCCGTTGAGCTCGAGCCAGTAGCGCCCGCGCGCAACGGGGTCCTTCAGCGTGCGGTAGGCCCGGTTCACCGCCGCACTCGCCGCGAGGCTCAGCTCCCGCTCGCGGGGCGTCGCGGTCTGGTGGCGATCGGGATGGACGGCGCGCGACGCGGCGAGGTAGCGGCGCTCGAGCTCCGCCCCGTCGACCGAGAGACGGCGCGGCAGGCCGAGGACCGCGAAGAGGTCAGCTCCCGGCGGGAGCGGCTGCACCGCCTCGCATCGCGGGCAGACGAGCGTCGGGCCGGCCGGTGCCGAGCACTTCCAGCAGTTCGCCGCCACTGTTCCGGTCACCGGCATCGGTCTCCCGCATCGCCCGTCACACGACGAACGACGAGCCGCAGCCGCAGCTCCGCTTGACGTTCGGGTTCCGCAGGCTGAAGCCCGATGCCATCAGCTCTTCCTTGTAGTCGAGCTCCGTTCCCTTGAGGTACAGGAAGCTCTTCCGGTCGACGACGAGGCGGGCGCCGTCGTGCTCGAAGACCTTGTCGCCGTCGCGCGGGCGATCGACGTCCATCTTGTAGGTGAGACCCGAGCAGCCACCACCCACCACCTTCACGCGGAGCCCGCCGTCGGGCATGCCCTTCTCCGAGAGCAGGGCCTGGATCTTCCGCGCGGCCTGATCGGTCATCGAGATCATGGTCGGATGGCCTCAACGGGCCTGCGCAACTCCCTGCCTGGGCTTCGGCTCCTCGCGCTTCTTCTTCCAGTCGGCGATCGCGGCCTTGATCCCGTCCTCGGCGAGGACCGAGCAGTGGATCTTCACCGGCGGGAGCGAGAGCTCCTCGACGATGTGGCTGTTCTTGATCTGCATCACCTCGTCGACGGTCTTGCCCTTCACGAGCTCGGTCACGTAGCTCGAGCTCGCGATCGCGCTGCCGCAGCCGAACGTCTTGAAGCGAGCGTCCTGCACGACGCCGTCGTCGCTGATCTTCAGCTGAAGCTTCATGACGTCGCCGCACTCGGGCGCCCCGACGATACCCGTGCCGACGTCCGGCTCCTCCTTCGGGAACGAGCCGACGTTGCGCGGGTTGGAGTAGTGGTCGATCACCTTGTCGCTGTAGGCCATTCCGCTCTCCCTTAGTCGCGCTGCCACTCGACGGATTTGAGGTCGATGCCTTCCTTCGCCATCTCGTAGAGGGGCGAGAGGTCGCGCAGCCGTCGCACCTCGTGGACGACCCGGTCGATGACGTAGTCGACCTCCTCCTCGGTGTTGAAGCGGCCGAGGCCGAACCGGATCGACGTGTGCGCGAGCTCGTCCCCGACGCCGAGCGCCTTCAGAACGTAGGACGGCTCGAGCGTCGCGGAGGTGCACGCCGAGCCGGACGAGACGGCGATCGGCGGGCTCTGGCCCACCGCGATCGGATGCGTCGAGCCGTTGAGCCCCATGAGCAGCGACTCACCCTCGACGTACGCGAAACTGACGTTCAGGTTGCCGGGCAGGCGGTGGACCGGATGCCCGTTCAGGAAGATCTCGTCGAGCTGCGAGAAGAGCCCCTCCCGCAGACGCTCGCGGAGCCTGAGCACGCGCTGCGCCTCGTCGGCCATGCCCTCGCGATAGAGCTCGCACGCCTTGCCGAAGCCGACGATCCCCGGGACGTTCAGCGTCCCGGAGCGGAAGCCCCGCTCGTGACCCCCGCCATCGATGATCGGCGTGAGGCGGACGCGCGGACCCTTCGACCGGACGTACAGGGCGCCGATGCCCTTCGGGCCGTAGATCTTGTGCGCCGTCATGGAGAGGAGGTCGATGTTCATCGCCTCCACGTCGAGCGGCAGCTTGCCCACGCCCTGGGTGGCATCGGTGTGGAAGAGGACGCCCTTCTCGCGCGTCACCTTGCCGATGTCGGCGAGCGGGTTGATCGTCCCGATCTCGTTGTTCGCGTACATGATCGACACGAGCACGGTCTTGTCCGTGATCGCCTTCCGGACGTCGTCCGGGTCGACCATCCCGTAGTTGTCGACGGGGAGATACGTGACCTGCGCGAGGCCCTTCCGCTCGAGCGACTTGCACGTGTCGAGGACGGCCTTGTGCTCCGTCACCGCCGTGACGACGTGGTTCCCCTTGTCCCTGTAGAACTCGACGACGCCCTTGATGGCGAGGTTGTCCGACTCGGTCGCGCCGCTGGTGAAGATGATCTCCTTCGCCTTCGCGTTGATGAGGCGCGCGATCTGCTCGCGACCCGTCTCCGCGGCCTTCTCCGCCTCCCAGCCGAACGGATGGCTCCGGCTGGCGGCGTTCCCGAACGCGGCTCCGAAGTACGGCAGCATGGCCTCGAGCACCCGCGGATCGACGGGCGTCGTGGCCTGGTTGTCCATGTAGATTCCCTTGCCGTTCATTCCGGCGTACCCCTCCGAGCAATCCGACTATTCGGACCTGTTGGGTCCAGTATATTGCCGGACCCTCCGCTGTCAACCCGTTCGAGCGAACCTGCTCCTCAGAGACGGCGTTCTGCGAGAGTCGGCGGGACGGCGCCGACGTCGGGCGCGAGGACCGTACGCAGGAACGCGCCCGTGTGGGAGCCCACGCAGGCCGCAACCTCCTCGGGAGTGCCGGCCACCACGACGGAGCCCCCTTCCCGCCCCCCTTCGGGTCCGAGGTCGATGACGTGGTCCGCGCTCTTCACGACGTCCAGGTTGTGCTCGATCAGCAGAACCGTGTTGCCGGAGTCCACGAGCCGGCCGAGCACCTCCAGGAGACGCCGGACGTCGTCGAAATGGAGCCCGGTCGTCGGCTCGTCGAGGACGTAGAGCGTCCGTCCGGTCGCGCGGCGCGCCAGCTCGCGCGCGAGCTTCACGCGCTGGGCCTCCCCGCCGGAGAGGGTCGTCGCCGCCTGCCCCAGGCGGACGTACTCCAGCCCCACCTCGCGCAGCGCCTCGAGGCGCTGGCGGATCGCCGGCACGGCGGCGAGGAACTCGAGGGCCTCGCCCACCGTCAGGTCCAGCACGTCGGCGATGCTCCGGCCCTTGAACCGGACCTCCAACGTCTCACGGTTGTACCGGCGGCCCTCGCAGACCTCGCAGGTGACGAAGACGTCGGGCAGGAAGTGCATCTCGATGGCGATGACGCCGTCGCCGGCGCAGGCCTCGCAGCGGCCGCCCTTCACGTTGAAGGAGAACCGGCCCGGGCCGTAGCCGCGCGCGCGGGACTCCGGGAGCTGGGCGAAGAGCTCCCGGATCGGTACGAAGGCACCGGTGTACGTCGCGGGGTTCGAGCGGGGACTCCGCCCGATCGGCGCCTGGTCGATCTCGATCACCTTGTCCAGCATCTGCCAGCCCACGAGCTCGCCGTGCGGACCGGGCTCCTCGCGCCCTCCACCGAGGCGTCGCGCGAGTGCGGGGTAGATCGTGTCGACGACGAGGCTCGACTTCCCGGACCCCGACACCCCCGTCACGCACGTCATCGTGCCGAGTGGGATGTCGACGTCGATCCCGCGGAGGTTGTTCGCGCGGGCGCCGCGCACGCCGATCGTCCAGCCGGTGCCCCGGCGCCGGTGGGGCGGGACCGGAACGGCCTCCTTGCCGGCGAGGTAGCGGCCGGTCAGCGAGTCGGGGTCGTCCATCACCGCCGC
>CAZLYE010000491.1:0-4503 GCA_964562865.1 uncultured Binatia bacterium (SeqCode)
TGCGGGCCTGCGGGCCGCACGAGGAGCCGGGCGGCCACGTCCTCACGCGTCAACGCCCGGTAACCCTGGATCCCGACCCCGATCGCGCCCGCGAGCCCGCCGAGCGAGAGGAGGAGGAGCCCGAAGAGGGTCCGGAGCCCGAAGCCGAGCGCCCTCCCCCGCACGAGCGCGACGATCCCTGCGAGCAGGAAGACCGCGCCCAGGGCGGCGAGCGCGACCGCCGCGAGGCAGAGGGGAGAGGTCACGAGGTCCGGCGACATGGCCAGATGATTCTGTCATTCGACCGCGCAGCTCGCGAGCAGCGGTCAGAACGGCTCTTTGAACGTCCGGAGATCGAGCTCGTGAGTCCAGCACGCCCGGGGCTGCGTGTGGAGGTACCAGTAGGCGTCGGCCAGGCCGTCGAGGCTGACGAGGCCGTCCTCGCCCATCGCCTGCGCGAACTGCGGGAGACCCTTCACGATCTTCTCACCGCCGATGCCGCCGTCGACGATCACGTGGGCGACGTGGATGCCCTGCGGGCCGTAGGCGCGCGCCATGGACTGCGCGAGCGAGCGGAGCGCCGCCTTGGCCGCCGCGAAGGCGGTCGTGTTCGGTTTCCCCCGGAGCGACGCCGTCGCGCCGGTGAAGACCACCGTCCCGTGGCCATGAGGCAGCATCCGCCGGACGGCCTCCCGGCCGACGAGGAACCCGCCGAAGCAGCCGACCCGCCAGACGGCCTCGAAGAAGCCCGCGTCCATGTCGTGGAGCTGCCCCATCGCGGCGTTTCCCGCGTTGTAGACGACGAGATCGAGGACGCCCGTCTCCTTCTCCGCGCGATCGAAGAGTGCCGTCACGTCCTCTTCCCTGGTCGTGTCCGTGGGCACGCCCGTCGCGCGACCTCCCGCGCTCTGGATCCCGGCGGCCAGCGCCTCGACCTTCGCGGCGGTCCGGCCGGCGACGAAGACGTGGCACCCCTCGCGCGCGAAGCGCTTGCAGAGCGCGCCACCGAGCCCCTCCTCGGGGCCGACACCGACGACGACGGCCTTCGTCGCGGCGCCCGCGTCGCCGGGACGCGTCACGACAGCCCCGCCTTGGTCACGGGATCCTCGAACTCCGTCAGCTCGTCCCAGTGATCGCGGATCAGCGAGCGCATGCGGCGGTGCGCGACGATCTCCAGGCGGATGCCGTCCGGATCCGTGAAGAACGTCGCGTAGTAGTCCGGAGCGTACTCGGGGTAGAGCGCGGGCGGGGTGGCGTCGACCCCCAGCTCGCGGAGACCGCGCGCAGCGGCGTCCACGTCACGCCGACTCGGAACACGGAAGCAGAGGTGGTGCAGTCCGGGGCTGTACGCGTCGTGGGGTCTCGAGGACGTCGCGCTCCGGATCGTGTACTGCGTCACGGGGTTGAAGTAGTGGAGGTGGCGCTCCCCCGCGATCGGCGTCGTGCCCTTCCGGAAGCCGAGGAGCTTCATGACCGTGTCGTAGAAGGCCTCGGAGCGGGCGAGGTCCGTCACGGCGACGTAGACGTGGTCGACTGCCGTCACCTCGATCGACACGGCGCCCGCCTACCACACACCCGGGAGCAGGCGATAGCGTACCCTCGCGGCGTAGTCGGCGTAGCCCGTGAGCTCCTCGCGGAGAATGCGGTCCTCGACCACGGTCCGCCTGAGGAGGAGCGGCATCATGAGGACGCCGATCGCCGCCGCCAGCCACGAGCTGAGCGCGAGGCCCGTGCCCACGAGGAGGAACGGCGCGACGGCGTAGGCCGGGTGCCGCACGAAGCGATAGGGCCCGCTCGTGACCACCCGATGCCCCCGCTCGGTCTGGATGCGGATCACGGACGAGAAGAAGCGGTTCACCGCCGACGCCCAGATCGCCACCGCCAGGGCCGCCCCCATCGCGACGAGACCGACGACCTGCACCGCCAGCGGGACGGTGTCGCTCCAGTGATACCGGCCCACGTCGAGGCCGGCCACGACGAACTGCCCGAGCGCGAGGGGAAGGAAGAGGGCGGTCCATCCGTAGTCTCTGCCCCCGGGGCCTGGCAGGACCCGCTCCGCGATCAGGTCGGGATCAATCACCCACGCGCCGGCGACACCGGCCGCCATCCACACGGCGAGGAACACCCAGAACGTGGGGACGTCCCAGCGCCCCGCGCAGCCGAAGAGGATTGCGCCGACGACCGCCAGGGAGACGCCGCTGGCGATGATGCCGGGGAGCACACGCTTCACGGGTCCATCCGACGAAGAGTTCCTTCTCCGCGCCTGCCACGCACGGCCCATGCACGCGCGATCAGACGGATCGAGCCGTCGGCGGCGATCGGGAGGCGGCCGCGGATTCGTTCCCGGAGAGTGGCCCGGCGCTCGTCGCTCAACGACATCGCGTAGGCCGGTGCCGGCCCCTGGCCGCCGAGGAACGGTGACCAGTAGTCATCGAAGTCGCGGAAGACCGTCGGCACGTCGATCGCGCGCACTTCGACCTGGTTCAACGCGGCGCCGCCGAAGAGTTGCGCCAGGGGATCCGGGCGGCAGAGGGGAAAGCGTCGACCCTCATCGCGCTCGAGCCCCGGGTCGATTGCCACGGCTGCATCCCAGAAGTGACGTATGAGCTGCATCTCGCCCGCATAGTCCCACACGTACGCAGCCACCGTACCGCCCGGCACGACTGCGCGCCCCATCTCGGCGACCGCTTCGCCCGGCTCCGGGACGAAATTCAGCACGAGGCCCGAGACGACCGCGTCGCAGACCGCACTCACGCAGGCCAGCGCCACGGCGCTTCCGACCGCGAACCGCGCGCGCCCGTCCGTGACCTTCCTCCGCGCATGGGCGACGTATCGCTCGGATGCATCGATGCCCAGAACGTCCCGGGGTGAAGCCGTCTCCAGGATCGTCTGGCTGAGAGCCCCCGTGCCGCAGCCGACGTCGAGCCAGCGACGACCCGCGGGTATCGCGAGCCAGGCCAGGAATTCCCGCGCCACCAGGCGGCTCCACCGACCGATGTAGGGGTCGTAGGCCGTACCGCTCGCCCAGACGTCGGCGCGGCCGTCATGACGTTCGCTCCCAGCCATCGGGCTCCTCCCTTGCCCCGAGTGCTTCGCGTCCGAACCACACCGCTCGGCGCGGTGCGCCTCGGTCGCGATCGCGACCGAACTATCCCGTCGACCCGGCCTCCTCCAGCACCTCCGCCGTGTGCTCCCCGAGCAGCGGCGGCCGCCGTGCGAACCGCCACGGAGCCGCCGGCATGATGAACGGCCCGCCGGCATAGAGGAAGTCCCGTCCGAGCTCCGGGTGCCGCACCGGGATCCAGAACCCGCGGTCGTGGAGGTGCCCGTCGTCCAGGTTCTCGTCCTGGGTCCGGATCGGCGCCCACGGCAGGCCCTGACGCTGCCCCGCGCGATAGATCGTGTCCGCGTCGTGGCGGGCGCAGTACGCCTCGAGCGCCGCGCGGATCCGCGCCATGCGCTCCGCGGGCGGCGCGTCGCGCACCGGACCGTCGAGACCGTCCGGCGCGAGCATCTCGCAGAGACGCGGGATCACGTGCTCGCCGAAGAACTCCGGCACGATCGTGCTCACCCACGCCCCGTCGCGTGACAGGAACTGAAGCCCGAGCACCGCCCGCGGGCTCACCTGCCCCGCGAACCGGTACTGCGGGACGTGCCACTCGGTGATGCTCGTCGCCGCCTCGTGGATCGACACCTCGACGGCCTGGCCGCGCCCGCTCCGATCGCGCGCGAGCACGGCACCCATGAGCCCGTGCACCGCGTACACGCACGCCGTCTGGTACGCCTGCCAACCGCCGCACGCGAGGGGCGGCGTGTCGGCGCCGTAGCCGCAGGCCGCCATCGCCCCGCCGAGCGCCATGAGCGTGAGATCGGTCGCGGGGCGGTCGCGCCACGGGCCGTCGAGCCCGAAGGGCGTGATCGTGACGACGATGAGCGCCGGGTTCTCCCGCGTGAGACCGTCGGGCAGGCCCTGCGCCGCGAGCTCCGCCGGCGCGCCGGACGCGAGGACGACGTCGAAGCGGCGCGCGAGGCGCGCGAGGAGCGCCCGCCCCTCCGGCCCTCCGAGATCCGCCACCGCCGAGCGCTTGCCCACGTTGTAGTGCCAGAAGTGGAGGCTCCGGTCCGGATGCGGGACGTCCTCGTAGAAGGGCCCGATCCGGCGGCTCGGCGCCCCGTCGGGCGGCTCGAGCTTCACGACGTCCGCGCCGAGGCCGGCGAGGAGCCGTCCCGCGTACTCGCCGCTCTCGTCGCCGACCTCGAGCACGCGGAGATCGCCGAGCGCGCCGGTCACGCGAGCACCCCCGCCTCGCCGAGCGCCGCGATCTCGGCGTCCGTCATGCCGAGGACGCTCCGGAGCACCTCTTGCGTGTCCTCGCCGATGCACGGCGGCCCGCGCCGGATCCGGCCGCCGGGGTGGACGTCGGACGCGGAGAGCCGGAAGGGCGGCCGCTCCTGCGGGTGCTCACCCGTCTCGGAGTGGCGGAGCGGGACGAAGTAGCCGCGTGCGCGGAGCTGCGGGTCCCG
>CAZLYE010000492.1:0-5126 GCA_964562865.1 uncultured Binatia bacterium (SeqCode)
CGCGCGGCTGGTGACGGTCTCTCCGGTGCACCGCCTGTGGTCCGGCGGGTCACCTCCCTTCGCTCCCGAGCGGACCGCGCTCCGCATCTGGCGCGAGGGCTTCGCGGTCTACCAGACGCCGATGGACGCCGGGGAGGAGGCGGCGCTCGATCGCCTCGCAGCCGGCGACACCTTCGCTGCCGTCTGCGAGCCGTTCGACGACCCGGGCGACGCGGCGTCGCTCCTCCTCCGGTGGCTCGAGGACGGGATCGTCGCCCGGGCGTGGGCCGCAGATCCGGACGCCGGTCCTCGCGCGTAGAACCAGCGCGGGCATGTCAGCCGAGGGGGCCGAGCTCGTCTGGCGCATGGCGGGCGGCGACCGCGCCGCGTTCGCGGCGTTCTATGACGCCTATGCGCCCCTCGCGTTCGGCCTGCTGCGCCGGGTCCTCCAGGATGCGGACGAGGCCGCCGAGGTGCTGCAGGACGTCTTCTGGGAGCTCTGGCGCGCGGCCGGCGAGTAGCGTCCGCCCCGCGACGACGGCGGATCGGCCTCGTCGTCGGCTGGGCCGCGAGCACCGCGCTCGCCGCCGGGATCGCCGCGGCGCTGACCGGCGGCTGGGTGCGGACACGCTACGAGGCCCGGCTGAGACGCGGTCGCGCGCGAACGCGCCGACCAGGCGCGGACGCTTGCACTTCTCGCCGACCCGGCGACGCGCATCGTGACGCTCACGGGCCTCGCGCCGAGCCCCGGCGCCCAGGGGCGGATGATCTGGAACGGGCGAGCCGGCGGGCTCCTCGTCACGGCCGACCTCCCTCCTGCGCCCGAGGGGAAGGTCTACGAGCTGTGGGCGATCGCGGGCGGGAGGCCGCGTCCCGCCGGGCTCTTCACGGTGGACGCCGGGGGGAAGGCGAGCCTGCACGTCGCGCCGCTCGAGGGGTGGCGACGGTCGACGTCTTCGCCGTGACGCTCGAGCCCGCTGGCGGCGTCCCCGCGCCCACCGGGGCGATGTACCTCGCGTCGAGCGCCTGATCCGCGCGCCTGTCGCGTCCAGGGGATTGAAGTCGTCAGCGGCGCGGGCGAGCCTTCCACCCCATGCCGGAAAATTCCCAGGGACTGCATGAGCCGCTCGAGACTCTCCGGGCGGAGACGATCGACATGCACCGCGCCGTCGTGAGCGTCATGGAGGAGCTGCAGGCGATCGACTGGTACGGCCAGCGCGTCGACGCGACGCAGGACGCCGAGCTCCGCGCGATCCTCCAGCACAACCGCGACGACGAGAAGGAGCACGCCGCGATGCTCCTCGAGTGGATCCGGCGGCACGATGCGGCGTTCGAGCAGCAGCTCCGGAAGTTCCTCTTCCGGGACGGACCGATCGCGACGCAGGGCCCGCGCGGCGCGAACGGCGGCGACAGCCTGGCGTCGCGAACGAGCATCGGCTCGCTCCGGGAGGTGAAGACCTGATGGACTGGCTCAGACGCGAGGGCGCGCCGCTCTCGCACCGCATGTGGGCGGCGATCGAGGAGGCCATCGTCCGCGCCGCGAAGCAGGAGCTCGCCGCCCGCCGGGTGGCGGACTTCGAAGGGCCGCGCGGGTGGGACCACGTGGCCGAGCCGCTCGGCACGCGCCGGCCGGGAGGCCGGGCGCGCACGGGCGCCGTCTGCTCCGTCCCCGACGTGATGCTGCTCTCGGAGATCCGGAAGGACTTCTCGCTCCCCTGGGCGACGATCGACGGCTTCGAGCGCGGCGGCCGCATCCTCGACACCGACCCGGCGGAGGCTGCCGCGCGCGAGGTGGCGCTCGCCGAGGACGATCTCGCGTTCCACGGCGGCCCGGGCGGGACCGGGTTCCTCGGCAGGGACGACGGGCTCCGCGTGAGCCTCGGCGACTGGTCGAGCCCCGCGCAGGTCGCGGCGGACCTGATCGCCGCGGTCTCCAAGCTCGACGAGGCGGGCGTCGCGGGCCCGTACGCGGCGGTCCTCGACCCGACGCGGTACTACGCGTATCTGCGCGCCGCGGCCGAACGCCGGCTGTCGACCGAGGCCGACCGTCTGGACGGCCTCTTCGGCGGGATCTACCGCTCCTCCGTCGTCCGCGGCGGTGGGGTCTTCTCGCTCCGGGGCGGCGACCTCCTGCTCGTGGTCGGCGGCGACCTGACGCTCGGCTACCGCTTTCACGATGACCGCGCGGTCCATCTCTTCTGCGTCGAGACGGTCGGCGCGCACGTCCTCACGCCGCACGCGGTCTGCGGGCTCGGCGCGGCGAGCGTTGGGCGCGCCGCGAAGACCGCGCAGGGCCGTGCCACGGGCTAGACACCTCGGGGGGAGTTGTTTTCGTGCGGCGGCCGGCACAGGATGCGCCGGCGCCGGATCATGCCTGAGCCCTTCCGCTACGACGCCTGGAGCGCGCTGCTCGCCGAGATCGTCACGGCGGGGGGGAAGGTCGACTACGAGTGCCTCGCGGCGCGCCGCGATCTGCTCGAGCGGTTCGTCGCCGCGCTCGGCGCGACGAGCCCCGAGAGCGAGCCCGACCGCTTCCCGACCGAGGAAGACCGCCTCGCGTACTGGCTGAACGCCTACAACGCGTTCACGCTCCACGCGATCGCCGCCGAGTATCCGATCACGTCGGTGTGGAAGACGCGCGACGGGCAGTTCTTCCAACGCCGCCGGCACCGGGCCGGCGGACGGTCGGTCAGCCTCGACGACATCGAGCACGAGATCCTGCGCGGCCGGTTCGCCGAGCCGCGCATCCACTTCGCGATCAACTGCGGCTCGAACGGCTGCCCGCCAATGCGCCCCGCGGCGTACGAGGGGCCGGGGCTCCGCGAGACGCTGCGCGCGGCGACCGAGCGCTTCCTCTCCGCCGAGTGGAACCTCCGGGTCGAGCACGCGGCCCGGCGCATCTTCGTCTCGCGCATCTTCAAGATGTACGCGGCGGACTTCGCGGGTGAGTCGGGATCGACGCACGAGTACCGGCGCGGCGTGCTGCGCTTCGTCGCAGAGCACGCCGGGCTCCGGCTCGAGGACATCGCCGACTACGAGGGCGTCTACAACGTCTACGACTGGGGGCTGAACGACGCCGCGCGTGCGGCGCACCTCGGGCCGATCCTCTTCCACGAGCCGACGGAGCACTGGGCCGACGGAGACACGGAGCTCCGCGAGCTGCACCTCTACGAGGGGAACTTCTGCAACCGCACGTGCGCCTGGTGCACGATCCAGGGCTCGCCGGAGGGCTGGTACCGGCCGTACGCGCCGGCCGTCCTCGACCAGGCCCTCGCGACGCTCGCGCCGGACGGGAACCTCAAGTTCTACGGCGGCGAGCCGACGCTCCACGCCGACGAGATACTGCACGCGATCCGCTACGTCCGCGCGCGCGGCTTCCGCGGCCTCGTCACGATCTTCTCGAACGGCGTGAAGGCTGATCGCCTGATCGCGATCCTCGAGAGCGACCCGCGGACCGAGGCCGTGCTGAACTACTCCATCTACCACGGCCGCGACGCCGATCCGCTGCCGCCCCATGCGCAGGCACGCCTCGAGGGCTGGGCCGCGACGCATCCGGGCAGGATCTTCCAGGGCTACAAGGTGCTCTTCCATGCCGGCGCCGGGGCCGCCGTCGCGTTCGATCGCGATCGCGAGGCGGACTTCCACGGCCTCGGGACCGGCTGCGTCCGCTGCTTTCCGGTCCTCACGACGAAGGGCCGCTTCCACGCCTGCCCCTTCGCCGCGGAGATCGAGGCGCCGCACTACGACCTCGGAGGCGTGGGAACGGAGCCGACGACGGTGTTCGGAAGATACAGGACGTTCCGACGGTGGGTGGACGAGGTGCTCGATCCGGCGGCGCGGGCGCGCGGCGCGACGAGCTGCGAGATGTGCCACCGGCACCTCGCGGAGCTGCCGGCGCCGGAGTACGCATCATGAAGACGATCCTCCTCTGGGTGATGGCGGGGGCGATCCTCGGGGCCGTCGTCGCGTCCTTCGTCGTCCCGCCGATGCTGAGCTGGTACAACGAGCCGGGCTCGATCTCGCCCGGCAAGCAGGTCGAGACGCTCTGCAACCTGCCGGAGCTGATCCGCTACACCTCGGCGCGCCTCATTCGCGGGCAGCTGATCGGTGCGGGCGTCGGAGCCGTCCTCTTCCTGCTGCTCGGGGTCATGCTCGGGCGCCGCCGCGGGGCGGCCGCGAGCGTGGCTGGCCCGATGCCGCCCGCGCAGGCTTGACGGCCCGGCGCGTCGGCGCCATGGTCGGTGGCAGACGCGACGCTGGGGGAGCCGCTCCGTCGCGGCGGCTGAGAAAGCAGGGTGGAACCTGCTGACCCCTCGAACCTGAACCGGACAATGCCGGCGGAGGGAAGCGCGAGATGACACAGCTCGAATCGGCCCGGAAGGGCCTCGTGACGCCGGAGATGCGGCGCGTGGCCCGCCGCGAGTGCGTCGCGCCGGAGACGATCCGCGACGAGGTCGCACGCGGTCGGCTCGTCATCCCGGCCAACGTGCGTCACCTGGCGGGCAGCGGGGGCGAGGCGCCGGCGGAGCGGAACGGAGTCGAGCGCGACTACCCCGACGACTCGGTCGGGCCCTGGGTGAACCAGACGGTCGTGCAGCGCCGGGCCGCGATCGCGGACCCCGATACGCTCCGCGGCGAGCGCGCGCCGAAGCGCCTCGACCCGACCGGCATCGGGCGCACGATCACCACCAAGATCAACGCCAACATCGGCGCCTCGCCGGTCGCGAGCGGCACGGCGGAGGAGGTGGAGAAGCTCCGCTGGGCGCAGCGCTACGGCGCGGACACGCTGATGGACCTGTCGACCGGCGGGGACCTCCACGCGTGCCGCCAGGCGATCGTCGACCACGCGACGATCCCGATCGGCACGGTGCCGATCTACGGCATGATCGTCGGGCGCCGGATCGAGGACCTGACGCACGACGTGATCCTGCGGGAGGTCGAGCGCCAGGCGCGCCAGGGCGTCGACTACTTCACGATCCATGCGGGCGTGCTCCGCGAGCACCTGCCGCTCGTCGGGCCACGCGTGACCGGGATCGTCTCGCGGGGCGGCTCGCTCCTCGCCAAGTGGATGATCCACCACGGCCGGGAGAACCCGATGTACGAGCTCTTCGACGAGATCAGCGCGATCATGCGCGAGTACGACGTGA
>CAZLYE010000493.1:0-4645 GCA_964562865.1 uncultured Binatia bacterium (SeqCode)
TCTCGATCTCGTTCAGGTGCACGCGCGCCATGCTGTCGCGCGGCATGTACTCGCGCGTCGAGCCGTAGGTGCGGAGGAAGAGCGTCCCGATCCCGGCTGCGCCGAGGACGAGCGCGGAGGCGACGAGCACCCGACGACCGCGGTCGTGGAGGATGGCCGCGTGGAGCGTCGCCAGCAGGCGGTGGGTCAGACCGGCCGCCGGCGGCACGTGGCGCGGGGCCGGCAGGAGCGCGCGGAGGGCCGGGATGAACGTCATCTCGAGGACCACCGCGCTCGCGATGCCGTACGCGCACGACAGGCCGAAGTTGCCGATCGAGCGGACGCCGAAGAGCGCGAGCGAGGCGAACCCGAGGGCGGCCGTCGCACCGGCCGCCACCATCACCGGTCCCATGGAGACGGTGGACGCCACCACGGCGGCGCGGTTGTCTTGCGAGCGCTCCACCTCCTCGACGTAGCGCTTCAGCATCTGCGCCGAGTGCGCCGCGGCGACCGCGATGAGCAGGATCGGCACGGTGACGTTCCACCCGTCGATGCCGATCCCGGTGTAGCCCATGAGCCCGAGCGCCCACACCGTGGCGAGCGTCGCCGTGAGCATCGGCACGATCATCCCCTGGAGGCTCCGGAAGGAGAGCAGCAGCATCGCGGCGATCACGGCGAAGGTGATCGGAATGTGCCACGCGATCTCCCCCGACTGCGCGCGGTCCTGCATCGCGAACATCGCCTCCCCGGCGAACCAGAAGTCGAGCGGGCGGTCGCGATACGGCTCGGCGAGGCCGGTCGTGCGCTCGAAGATGTCGCGGCTGTCGACGCCGTCCCAGAAGTCCACGAGCACGATCGCCGCGCGGTCGTCGGGCGTGACGAGGAGGCCGCGGAGCTGCGGGTCGTCGTCCACCCGGGCCCGCAGCCGGGCGATCTCCTCCGGCGTCCGCGGCACGTCGCGCATGAGGTAGTCGACGCTGATCGATCCGCCGCTCTCCTCGGCGTGCCGGACGCTCGGCGCGGCGAGGCTCACGACGTTCTGCGCGATCACGTCGGGCAGCCGGAGCGCCGCGAGGGTGACCTGCTGCACGACCTCGAGGACCTCGGGCCGCCACACGTCGCCGTCGCGCGGGACGATGGCGACGATCATCGTGTTGCGGCCGCCGAACTCGCGGCGGATCCTCCGGTCGATCTGGACGAACGGGTGGTTGGCCGGGAGCATCGCCTCGACGTTGAACTCGGTGCGGAGACGCCGCGTCCCGGCGGCGAGGGCGACCGTCGCGAGCGCAACTGCACCGAGCACGAGCCAGGCACGTCGCGTGAGGAAGCGCGCGTACCGCTCGAGGATGCCCATCGCGTGGCGTTTCTTCCGCGTCCTCGAGGGCAATGCAAGTCGTGGTAGCATCGCCGCCCCGTGTCCGACCGCCCCCGCCCGCTCGCGGGCTACTACCTCTACCAGGCGACGGCGAGCTGCGTCTTCTTCTGGCCGATCTTCTTCGTCTACTACCAGGACCGGGTCGGGCTCTCGCTCGCGACGGTCCTCTGGATCCAGTCGTACTACCTCACCGTGCGTGCGGTGATGGACCTGCCGCTCGGCGCCCTGGCGGATCGGTACTCGCGTCCGGCGTGCCTCGCGGCGTACGCGGGCTGCCACATGGCGGGCTCCGCGACGCTGCTCCTCGCGCCCACCTTCGCCGGCGTGCTCGCCGCGGAGACGCTGTTCGCGTTCGGTGGCGCGTTTCGCTCGGGTGCCGACTCCGCGTTCCTCTTCGACTCCCTCCAGGCCGCAGACCGGCTGGACCTGTACCCGCAGGCGGAGAGCCGAGCGCAGGCGGTGATCTCGGTCGCGAGCGCGGCGACGGGCGTGGTGGGCGGGATGCTCGCCGCCGTGGACCTGCGGCTTCCGTACGTCGCCACGTTCGTCGCGGCCGCCGCCAGCGGGACGTTCGCGCTCGCCTTCGGCAACCCGGCGCGCACGCACGGCGAGCGCACGACCTCGGTCCTTTGCCTGATGGGCGAGGCCGGCCGCCACGCGATCGGTTCGGCGCCGGTGCGGTGGGTGATGACGCTCGCGGCGTTCTCGGTGGTGACCTCGCACGTCTACTACTATCTGCAGCAGCCGTTCCTGCGCGCCGTCGGGTTGCCGCTCGCGCTCTTCGGGGTGGTGTTCGCCGCCACCAAGATCGTCACGGCCGCCGTCGCGAGTGGCGCGCATCGGGTCGACGCGGCGATCGGCCCGCGCGGAGCCACGACGCTGATGGCCCTCGCGCCGGCGGTGGGCCTCGGCGGGATGAGCGTCGTCTCCGGCACGCCGGGCGCGATGCTCCTCCTGACGCGCGGGGTGCTGGACGGGCTCTGGCAGCCGCTCCTGAACGTCTACATGAACCGGCTCGTCCCCTCGCGGCTGCGCGCGACGATGCTCTCCGCACAGAGCCTCGTCGCCCGGCTCGCGCTCGCGGCGGCGATCGCGCTGCTCGGCGTCGGCACGGCGCGGGCCGGGCTCGCCGCGACGCTCGGCGCCGCGGCGGTGGCCGCCGCGGTCGCGGGCGCCGCGCTGATCGTCGCCGGGCCGCGCGCCGTGGAGGCGCGCCGTGCTTGCCGGCCGACCGCCGTGTGATAGCAAGAGGCGCATGTCCGCCACCCGCTGGATCGTCGCGCTCCTGCTCGCGCTCGTCGTCGCCGCCGCCAACTGGGTGGTCGCGGGCATGCCGGCGGCGGGAGCGCCGTGCCTCGCGTGCACCGCGTGGCTCGTCGCCGGTCCGCTCGTGCTCGCCGCGGTGCTCCTCGCCGTGGTGCCCCGCGCGCCCGCCGCGGCGCCGCCGCCTCCACCTCCACCGCCAGCGCCGAAGGAGCCGGACGCGGCGGGCGCACTCCATCTCCTCGGCATGCTCCAGGAGGAGGGGCGCTTCGTCGACTTCCTCGAGGAGGACCTCGCGCCGTACCCCGACGAGCAGATCGGCGCCGCGGCGCGCGGCATCCACGAGGGATGCCGGAAGGCGCTCCGCGAGCGGTTGGTCCTCGAGCCGGTGCTCCCGGCGACTGAGGGCGAGGCCGTGACGGTGGAGCCCGGGTTCGATCCCGCCGCGATCCGTCTCACCGGCAACGTGAGCGGTGCGCCGCCGTTCCGGGGCGTGCTGCGTCACGCGGGCTGGCGCGTGCGTCAGGCGACGCTCCCCGCGCGGCGCGGCCAGGACCCGCACGTCATCGCGCCCGCGGAGGTGGAGATCCCGTAGCCCGCATGGCCGACAGCCGTTTCATCGTCGGCATCGACCTCGGCACGACGAACAGCGTCCTCGCGTACCTCGACACCGGAGGCGCCGCCGTCGACCCGGACACGCCCGACGTCCGCGTGATGCCGGTCCCGCAGCTCGTGAAGCCGGGCGAGGTCCAGGCGCGCGACAGGCTGCCGTCGTTCCTGTACCTCCCCGCGGCCGGCGAGCTCCCCGCGCCGAGCCTCGAGCTGCCGTGGGGACGGGCGGAGCGCGTGGTCGGCGAGCTGGCACGCGCGCGGGGCGCCGAGGTCCCGGGACGCGTGGTCGCCTCGGCGAAGTCGTGGCTCTGCTCGGTCGGCGCCGACCCGAGCGGGCCGATCCTGCCGTGGGGCGCGCCCGACGACGTCCCGCGGCTCTCGCCGCTCGACGCCTCGGCGGCGTACCTCGCGCACCTCCGCGCGGCATGGGACGCGAGCATGCCCGCGCCGCTCGCCGCGCAGGACGTCTACCTCGCGGTGCCCGCGTCGTTCGACGCCGTGGCGCGCGAGCTGACGAGGCGCGCCGCGGAGGCGGCGGGGCTCGGCGCGGCGCACCTGATCGAGGAGCCGCAGGCCGCGTTCTACGCCTGGCTCGCGCGGACCGGCGCCGGCTGGCGGCGCGAGGTCCACGTCGGCGACGTCATCCTCGTGTGCGACGTCGGCGGCGGGACGACCGATCTCACGCTGGTGGCCGTCGGCGAGGAGCGCGGCGAGCTCGTGCTCGAGCGCCGCGCGGTGGGCGACCACATCCTCCTCGGCGGCGACAACATGGACCTGACGCTGGCGCACGCGGTCCGCGCGCGGCTCGCGGCGGCGGGCACCGCGCTCGACGAGTGGCAGTTCCGCGCGCTCGCGCATGCCTGTCGCGACGCGAAGGAGAAGCTCCTCGCCGGCACCGGTCGCGATCGCGAGCCGGTCGTGCTCCTCGGGCGCTCACGACGGGTCGTCGGCGGCGCGGTGCGGACGGACGTCGGCCGGGACGAGGTGGAGGCGGCGCTCGTCGACGGCTTCTTCCCCGTCGTCGCGGCGGACGCGCAGCCGGTCGTGGCGCGGCGGATCGGGCTCCAGGAGATCGGCCTCCCGTACGCCGCCGATCCCGCGATCACGCGTCACGTCGCGGCGTTCCTCGCGCGTCACCGCGAGATCGCGCCCGACGGGGCGAGCGCGGTGCTCTTCAACGGCGGCGTGATGGCGGCGCCGGTGCTGCGCGGGCGGATGGTCGAGGTCCTCGAGCGCTGGCGCGCCGGACGCGGCCTCCGCGTGCTGGCCGGCGGGCATCCCGATCTCGCCGTCGCGGAGGGCGCGGCGACGTACGGGCTCGCGCGCCGCGGGCGCGGCGTCCGCATCCGCGGCGGGACCGCGCGGTCGTACTACGTCGGCGTCGAGACCGCGGCGCCCGCCGTCCCCGGCGTTCCG
>CAZLYE010000494.1:0-3796 GCA_964562865.1 uncultured Binatia bacterium (SeqCode)
CGACGGGCTCGAGGACCGCGCGCTCGCCGTGGTCGAGGCTGCCGGCGCCCTCGGGCGCGTCGTCTTCTCGTCGTTCGAGGCGGCGGCGCTAAGGCGTCTGCGGGCACGCTCGGAGACGGCCGCCCTCGCCGTCCTCTGGGAACGCGAGGCGATCGCCGAGGCCCTCGCGCTCGCAGAGCGCGTGGGTGCCAGAGCCTTGCATCTCCGCAAGGACGCGGTCACCGCCGAGGTGCTGGCGAGCACGTTGCGTGCCGGCCTCCCCGTCCGCGCGTGGACCGTGAATGATCCGGCCGAAACGGCGCGCCTCCGGGCGGCGGGAGTGGCCGGCGTCTTCACGGACTTCCCGGAGCGATTCTTGCACACGGTGGGAGCCGCGTGAGGCGGTCGCGAGCGGGCCTGGGTGGACGTGGATCCTAGAGGTTCCGTCACTTCACCTTGACTGGTCATCGCTTTTATCTCATGGTGCGACCTTTCCAGCGGGGGGACCGGCACGTGATCGTTCGGGTTCCGCTCGCCTCAGGAGGGGGTGACCTCACGATATGGCAGGGGTTCGGGTCAAAGAGAACGAGCCCATCGAGAGCGCGATCCGCCGCTTCAAGAAGCAGTGCGAGAAGGCCGGCATCCTCGCCGAGCTCCGTAAGCGGGAGCACTACGAGAAGCCGAGCGTCCGACGGAAGAAGAAGGCGATGGCCGCTCGCAAGCGCGCGCTCCGTCGCGCGTCGCGTAGCCCCCTCTAGCTGCGCGCTCCGCCGCTTGGCGGCGGGAGCCGGGAGGAGCGCGTGAATCCGCTCGACGCGCTCCTCCTGATCCTCCTCGTCCCGTTCGCGTTCCGCGGCTACTTCCGCGGCTTCTGCCGCGAGACGCTCGGGCTGGTCGGCATCTTCGGCGGCGTGCTCGCCGCCGCGGCGGCGGGCCAGGATCTCGCGAAGGCCCTCCTCGCGGAGCACGCGCTTCCCGGGTGGGCCGCCTGGCCGGTCGCGTGCGCCGCGATCTTCCTCGGCGCGGTGCTCCTCGCGGCGCTCGTCGGCCGCGTCGCCGACGGGATCGCGCGCGCTCTCCTCCTCGGCGGCGTGAACCGCGTCGCGGGCGCGCTCTTCGGGTGCGCGAAGGGCGCGGCCGTGCTCGGCTTCGCCCTCCTCCTCTGCGAGCAGGTCGCGCCGTCCTCCGCGTTGCGGCACATCATCGCGTCGTCGCGGCTCGGCCGGCCGCTCGAGCAGATCGCCGGGAGCGTCGTGCAGAAGGGGCGCCAGCTCGGCGGCGGCACCGGGGAGCGTCAGGCATGAGCGGGCGCTTCCGCGACGAGGCGATCCGTGCCGTCCGTGAGCGCGCGAGCCTCGTCGAGGTCGTCTCCGACGTGGTCGCGCTCCGCCGGCGGGGCCGGAGCGCCATCGGCCTCTGCCCCTTCCACGCCGAGAAGACACCGTCGTTCAACGTGAGCGAGGACCGGGGCTTCTTCCACTGCTTCGGCTGCGGGGAGCACGGCGACGTCTTCGCGTTCGTGATGCGGACGGAGTCGCTGACGTTCCCGGAGGCCGTTCGCCGCGTCGCGCAGCGCTTCGGCGTCGCGTTGCCCGAGGAGGACGCGGGACCGCGGCGCGCTTCCGAGCCGCTCGCCGCCGTGAACGCCGCCGCGGCCGCCTTCTTCCGCGCCGAGCTCGCCGCCGCGGCGGGCGCCCGCGCGCGCGCCTATCTCCGCGAGCGCGGGCTGACGGACGAGGTCATCGAGCGCTTCGGCCTTGGTTGGGCGCCGGGAGCGGGCGACGCGCTCGCGCGGCACCTCCGTGCGAAGGGGCTTCGCGTCGAGGACGCGCTCACCGCCGGGCTCGTCATCCGGCGCGATCGTCCCGACGGGCGGACCGGGCTCCTCGACCGCTTCCGCGAGCGCGTGACCTTCCCGATCGCCGACGGCACGGGGAAGGTGGTGGCCTTCGGAGGCCGCGTCCTCCCTGGCCGCGCCACGGGACCGGACGCGCCGCCGAAGTACCTGAACTCGCCCGAGTCGCCGCTCTTCCGGAAGGGCCAGACCCTCTACGGGCTCGGTCAGGCGCGCGACGCGATCCGCAGGAGCGGTCGCGCGATCGTGGTCGAGGGGTACCTCGACGTGATCGCGCTCGCCCAGGCGGGGATCGCGGAGGTCGTCGCGCCGCTCGGGACCGCGCTCGGCGCCGACCAGCTGCGTCTCCTCCGTCGCTTCACCGAGAACGTCATCGCGTGCTTCGACGGCGACGCCGCCGGGCGCCGCGCGGCCGCGCGGAGCTTCCCCGCGTTTCTCGAAGCCGGTCTCTGGGGGCGCGGCGCGTTCCTCCCGGCGGGCGAGGATCCCGACACGTTCGTCCGCCGGCAGGGCCGGGAGGCGCTCGAGGCGTGCCTCGCCGCCGCCGAGCCGCTCGTCGAGGCGTTCGTCGCGGAGCTCGCGGGACCGAACCGCGAGGCGGTCGGCCGGCGCGCGGATGCCGCGCGCGAAGTAGCGCGCATCCTCAAGCGAGTGCGGAACCCCTACGAGCACGACGTCCTCGCGAGGCTCGCGGCCGAGCGCCTCGGCGTGCGCGAGGAGATGCTGCGGAGCGAGGGCGCGCCCGAGCCCGCCGGCGCGAGCGCCGTCGTCGCGCCGTCCCCGGCCGGCGCGGAGGCGATGCTCGTCGAGCTGATGGCGGGCGATGCCGGCGTCGCGGAGCGCGTGGCGGCGTGCGGGATCATCGCCGAGTTCCAGCATCCCGAGTGGCGCCGGACCGCCGAGACGCTTGCCGTCGCCGGGACGGCCGCCGACCGCGTCGCGCTCGTGCAGGCGCTCCCGCGGGAGCTCCGCGACCGCGTGGCGCGCCGTCTCATGGACGAGCGGCCGGACGCCGAGGAGGAGCGCGAGCGCGCGCTCGCCGACTGCATCGTCGCGATCCGCCGCCGGCGGCGTCGCCAGACCGTCGGACGCCTGACCGATCAGCTCCGCGCCGCCGAGGCGCGCGGCGACGACGCGGCGGCCGACGTCGTGAAGCGGCAGCTGAAGACCCTGATGGACGCGGAGCACACGGAAAAAGCCGCAACATAGGAGTCACCCGGTGAATACCGACCACGCGACGAGGGAGCCGAAGAGTTCGAAGATACCGGCGCCGCACAGCCGCCTCGCAGCCGAGCCGGCCGAGGGCACGAACGCGATGCTCTCGGAGGTCGACGACGAGGTGGAGGAGGTGGACACGGCGGCCGACGACGACGAGCACGACGAACCCGTGCCGGCGGTGCGGGTCGAGGAGGACAGCGGTCTCCCGCGCACCTCGGACCCGGTCCGCATCTATCTGCGCGAGGCAGGCTCCGTCGCGCTCCTCACGCGCGAGGGCGAGGTCGAGATCGCGAAGCGGATCGAGGAAGGCGAGCGCGTCATGGTGCACGCCGTCCTCGGGACTCCGCACGCGCTGCGCTACGTGCTCGGCGTCGCCGAGCAGCTGCGCGCGGGCGAGGTCCGTCTCCGCGACCTCGTGCGCGACGAGACCGACGACGACGGCGAGACGACGAGCGACGACGACCTTCGCCACCGCCAGCGCTTCCTCAGGCAGCTCGCGCGGGTGCGGCGTCTCGCCGCCGAGCGGGATCGCCTCGATCCTCGCGGGCAGCGCGGCGCCGGCCGGCGGGCGGGGCGGCGGGCGCGCGTCGAGGAGCGGCTCATCGCCGCACTGGCGGGGCTCGGCCTCAACCGGCGTCAGATCGAGCGGATCAAGGGAGGACTCTACGCCGCGCTGCAGAACGTCCAGGAGCGGCGCGGGCGGCTCCGACGCCTCGAGGAGCGGACCGGGAAGCCGATCGCGGT
>CAZLYE010000495.1:0-9327 GCA_964562865.1 uncultured Binatia bacterium (SeqCode)
CCGATGAGCGTCGCCAGGGTGGACTCAATCGAGCTCTACTACGAGGAACACGGGAGCGGCGATCCGCTGCTCCTGATCATGGGCCTCGCCGCGGACTCGACCGCGTGGATGTTCCAGGCCCCCGACTTCGCGAAGCGCTACCGCACGATCATCTTCGACAATCGCGGCGTGGGACGGAGCTCCAAGCCCCCCGGCCCCTACACGATCCATCAGATGGCCGACGATGCGACGGCGCTGCTCGACGTGCTCGGCATCCGGAAGGCCCACGTGGTCGGCGTGTCGATGGGTGGCATGATCGCGCAGGAGCTGGCGCTCCGGCATCCGGCGCGCGTCCGCGGGCTCGTCCTCGCCTGTACCTTCCCCGAGCCCGACGCGGACACCGAGCGGCAGCGCGCGTTCCAGGTCACGCAGCTCGGGGGTCAGGTGACTGCGAGCGGCGAGACCCGGATCGACGTCTCGGCGATCAACCCGCTGATGCTCCTCCAGCACCTCCTGCCGCGGGTCTTCAACCAGTCGTACATCGATCGCGAGCTCCCGAAGCTGATCCAGATATTCGGCGGGGCCCTCCAGTGGGGCTTCAGCATGGAGGCCATCCTCGGCCAGGTCGAGGCCGTGATGGGCCACCGCGCGACGGATCGCCTGCACCAGATCACCGCGCCCACCCTCGTCATCACCGGCGACGCCGATCTGCTCGTATCGCCCGCCAACTCGGACATCCTCGCGCGCAACATCCCGGGCGCGAAGCTCGTGAAGGTCCCGGGCGGGAGCCACGGCTTCAACTTCGAGACGCCCGACGTCTTCAACCGCGAGGTGCTCGATTTCCTCGCCCGCGTCCCGTGACCGTCGACCTGCACGGCAAGGTCGCGCTCGTCACCGGCGCCGGGAGCGGCATCGGGCGCGCGACGGCCCTCGCCTTCGCGCGCGCCGGCGCCGACCTGGTGGTCTGCGATCTCAACGACGCCGGGCTCGAGGAGACCGCACGGGCGATCCGGGCCGTCGGCCGCGCCGCGCTCGACCGCCGCGTCGACGTGTCGAGCCGCGAGGACATGCGCGCCTTCGCGGCGGAGGTCCATCGCCAGTACCCCGCGGTGGACGTCCTCATGAACAATGCCGGCGTCGGGCTGGGCGGCGGCTTCCTCGACACCACTCTCGAGGACTGGGACTGGATCCTGTCGATCAACCTCTGGGGCGTGGTCCACGGCTGCCACTTCTTCCTGCCCCCGATGGTCGCGCGCCGTCGCGGGCACGTCGTGAACGTGTCGTCCGCCGCCGGTTATCTCGCGACCGCGCAGCTCGCTGCCTACAGCACGACCAAGTTCGCCGTCTTCGGGCTCTCCGAGGCGCTCCGCGACGAGCTCCGCCCGCACGGCATCGGCGTCACCACCGTCTGCCCCGGCATCATCAACACGCCGATCACGACGTCCGCACGCATGCGCGGCGCGGTCGCGACGCCAGCGGCGCGCGCGGTGCTCGTCGAGGCATACCGGCGACGGAACTACGGCCCCGAGCGCGTCGCCGCGAACATCCTGAAGGCGGTCGCGCGGAACCGTCCGGTCGCGCCCATCTCCCCGGAGGCGTGGGTGATGTACCTGATGAAGCGCCTCTCGCCGGCGCTGACGGCGCGCATCAACCGGGCGCTGCAGGCACGGATGGAGCGGCAGATGCTGGCAGCGGCGCGGAACGTTTCCGGTTGACAGCCGCAGCCGCGCGAGCGTAGCAGCCTCGCATGCGGCGCTCGATCGTCCTCGCGGCCGTCATCGCTCTCCTCGCCGGCGCGGCGGCGCGCGCCGAGGTCGTGCAGCCGTTTCCGCCGGGATTCCTCTGGGGTACGGCGATCAGTGCCTTCCAGAGCGAGATGGGCGGCGGCGCTCCCGAGGACCAAGGGACGGACTGGTGGGTCTGGGTCCACGACCCGGCGAACATCGCGAGCGGCCGCGTGAGCGGCGACCTGCCGGAGGCGGGCCCCGACTTCTACGACCGCTACCGCAAGGACGCGCGGCTCGCGCAGCGGGGGCTCGCGAACGACGCACTCCGGCTCTCGATCGAGTGGAGCCGGATCTTCCCCTCCTCCACCGCCGCGGTCGACGTGTCGGGAGGCTTCACGCCCGCGGTACTGGCCGCCCTCGACGCGCTCGCCGACCAGACGGAGGTGGCACACTACCGGGCCGTCTTCTCCGCGCTCCGCGCGCGCGGCCTCGTGCCGATGGTGACGCTCAACCACTTCAGCCTCCCGCTCTGGCTCCACGAGCCACTCGCCGTCCGGGACGCCTTCGCCGCCCTCGGCGCGGACGCCGACGTCCCGCCCGGGCTCACGCGCGCCGGCTGGCTCGACCCCGCCATCGTCGACGAGTTCGCCAAGTTCGCCGGCTACGCCGGCTGGAAGTTCGGCGACCTCGTCGACGTCTGGTGCACGATCAACGAGCCGGTCGTCATCATCGTGAGCGGCTTCATCAACGCAGCGGGCGTCGGTGGGAACTTCCCGCCGGGTGTCTTCAACTTCGCCGCGGTGCGGGCGACGATCCCGAACCTGGTCGCGGCGCACGCCCGGGCGTATGACGCGCTCCACGCCACCGACACCGTCGATGCGGACGGCGACGGCGTGCCCGTCCGGGCGGGGGTCGTGCACAACATGGTGGCCTTCCACCCGATGAACCCGGCGAACCCGCTGGACGTCGCGGGCGCCGGCCACGCCGACTACATCTACAACCGCGTCTTCCTGAACGCGATCACGACCGGCGACTTCGACGCCGACCTCGACGGGACGATCGCACCCGACGAGGCGATGCGGCCCGACCTGGCGAACCGCAGCGACTTCATCGGCGTGAACTACTACCTACGCGCGGCCGTGACCGGGCTCGGCGTCCCGGTGACGTCGCACATCTCGCTCTTCGACTTCCTCCCGACGCTCAGCTACCGGACGCCGCGGAATCCGACCGCCCCGCCCTGCCCCAGCACCTGCTCCGACTTCGGCTGGGAGATCTATCCGGCAGGGCTCCGCGAGGTCCTCTCTTTCGTCGGCACGCTCGGCCGTCCCGTCTACATCACCGAGAACGGCATCGCCGACGCGACGGACACGCTCCGCGGCCGGTACGTCGTCGATCACCTCTCGACGCTCTCCGGCGTGATCACGGACGGCGTCGCGGACGTGCGCGGCTACTTCCACTGGTCGCTCACGGACAACTTCGAATGGTCGAGCGGCTACTATCCCCGCTTCGGCCTCGCGAGCTTCGACCCCGTGACCGAGCGCCGGAAGCTCCGCCGGAGCGCGCGGGCGTACCGCTCGATCGCCCGGCACGACGGGATCACGCGCGGCGTCCTCGCCCGCTACGGGCCCTGACGATGTTCTTCGACGCGCTCGTGGGGTCGGAGTTCGAGCCGGGCACGTCGGCGGTGTACCTGACGCTTCGGGAGGAGCACCACGGCCCCCACGGCTTCGTGCACGGCGGCGTGCTCTGCACGCTCGCTCACCAGAGCGCGGGGGCGGCGGCGTACGCCGCCTGTCGCACGGGGCAGGAAGCCGTGATCGTCGAGATGAAGATCAACTTCGTGAAGGCGTCGTGGACGGGCGCGCTCCACGCCCGCTCGCAGATGATCCGCGCCGGCGGCCGCACCTCGGTGGTCGAGACGCGCATCACGGGTGACGACGACGAGCTGCGCGCCTTCGTCGTCTCGACCTTCCTGGTCCTCGACCGCGCCCTTCAGCCGCCCGGCAGCTCCTCGAGCCGCCCGCTCGGGTCGTAGTACAGCTCCTGGCGCGCGATGAGCACGTCCCGGTAGCGGTAGACGACGACGTAGTCGGAGCGGAGCCGCCGGCCCTCGCGGGTGAAGTCGAAGTGGATGCGGACGAACGCCGCGTCCCCCGCCGGTACGATCGCCCACTCGACGGCCTGGTAGCGGACGGCGGTCACGTGCCGGACGGTGAGCGCGATGAACTCGAGGGTGCCGTCGACGCCCTCGATCAACGCCGGCCACCCGAACAGGCGGACGGTCGGGCTGACGTAGACGACCGCGGGGTGGTAGAGCGGCCGCGCGAGCGCGAGATCGCCGGCCGCGAAGGCGCGCGCGAACCGCTCCTCCTGCGCCGCGAGCGCGGGCTCGGTGAGCGGCGGCACGTCTCCGTCAGGCGGTGCCCGGCCGTGCGGGGAGACGCCCCATCTCCGTCTCGAGGAGCTCGCTCGCCCACTTGACGGCCATCGCCCGGTGCCGCGCCTTGGAGACGGCGTAGGCCGCCTGGTCGAGGGCGGCGAGCGGTGTCGCCGCCGCGTGCGCCTGGTCGATCGCCGCGCCGGCCGGCCGGGCCACTGCGTCGACGATGCCGCGCTCGAGCGCCTCGTCCGGCGAGTATGCCCGGGCGTGGAGGATCGCCTCCGTGTGCCAGCGCCGCGGGATGGCCGACTGCGCCAGCACGATCGCCCACGTCGGCAGCGGGAGCCCGATCGCGACCTCGTTCAGATGAAGACGGAACGCACCCTCCGCGGCGACGCGGAGATCGCACGCGAAGGCGAGCATCGCGCCGCCGGCGATCGCGTGCCCCGTCACCGCCGCCACGGTCGGAATCGGGAACGTGAAGACGCGGAGCATCGTCCGGCCGAAGGTGACGAGCGTGCGGCGAAGGTCGTCCGGTCCGAGCGTCGGCAGCAGCTTCAGGTTGAGCCCGGCGGAGAACATGCCCGGACGCCCCGCGATCACCACCGCGCCCGGCCGCTCCTGCTCGGCGCGGTCGAGCGCCCGGCCGAGCCCCTCGAAGAACCCGAGGGCCATCGCGTTCACCTTCCCGTCGTCCAGGGTGATCTCGGCGACGTTGTCCCGGAGGGCGTAGGTGACGGGGTCGGTCATGCGGGCTCGGAGGAGGCACCTTAGGCGGTCGGGGTCGAAAACGTCAATGAACTCGGGACACCGGCGAATTTACAAACAGGCTTGACTGTTTCTTTCACACGGGGTAACCGGCGGCCATGGGGCTCGGAGTCGTCGCCCGGCGGCCGCGACGCACGCAGGCGGAGCGGAGCGCCTCCACCCGGGGACGGCTCCTCGACGCCACGATCACCTGCATCCACGAGCTCGGCTACGCCCGCACGACCACCACCGAGATCGCGGCCCGTGCGAGCGTGTCGCGCGGGGCGCAGCTCCACCACTTCCCCACCAAGTCGGAGCTCGTGATCGCCGCCGTCGAGCATCTCTTCCAGCGGCGCAACGACGAGTTCGTGCGCGCGATCGGACGGCTGCCGGCCGGCATCGAGCGGGCCGCCGCGGCGATCGACCTGCTCTGGTCGATGGTCTCCGGGCCGCTCTTCGACGCCTGGCTCGAGCTCACGATCGCGGCGCGGACGGATCCCGACCTGCGCGCGCGCGTCGCGACCCTGAACGAGCGCTTCACGGACGCCGTCCGGCGGACCTTCCTCGAGCTCTTTCCGGCCCCACCCGCGCCGAACCCGCTCCACGAGATCGCCCCGACGTTCGTCTTCGCGCTCCTGGACGGTCTCGCGCTGCACAACACCATCGCCGACGACCGCGCCGAGGCGACACGCGTCCTCGCCGCGCTGAAGGGGCTCGCCTGGCTCATCCTGCCGAGGCTGGCGAGCTGAGGGAGGACATCATGGCAACCACCGCTGGCGCGTTCCTGGGGTCGGGCTACGTGCTTCCCGACGAGGAAGGCCGCGCCCGGAGCACCGAGACGTATCGCGAGCTGGTCGCGCGGCTCAGCCGTCAGTCGGTCGCCAAGCACTTCGACGCCTACGCGGACATCCGATGGGACGAGCCGGAATTCCGCATCGACCCCGAGGACGCCCGCTGGGAGCTCTCGCCGAACGGCACGCTCGGCGGCACCGCGTGGTATCGCGCCCAGCCCCCCGGCGCGCGCGCGCGGATCGGGCTCCACATCGTCGCGACGTTCATGCGGATCGGCGTCCAGTTCGAGAGCGTGCTGAAGCGCGGGCTCCTCGACTTCGCGACGACCCTCCCCGGCGACGCGCCGGAGCTGCGCTACGTCTACCACGAGGTGATCGAGGAGGCGCAGCACTCGCTCATGTTCCAGGAGTTCGTGAACCGCTCGGGGTTCGAGGTCCCCGGCCTGCCGCCGCTCCTGCGGCTTGCCACTCGTCAGGTGATCCGCTTCGCGCGGACGTTCCCGGAGCTGTTCTTCGTGTTCGTGCTCGGCGGCGAGGATCCGATCGACCACGTCCAGCGGGAGGCGCTCCGGAACGAGCAGCCGGTGCACCCGCTCCTCCGACGGATCATGCAGATCCACGTGACCGAGGAGGCCCGGCACCTCTGCTTCGCACGCCACTACCTCCGGGAGCACGTGCCGCGACTCGGCTCCGTCCGCCGGGCGGCCCTCGCGCTGCGCGCACCGATCATCCTGGCGATCATGGCGCAGCTCATGATGCGCCCCTCCGGCGAGATCATCCGGACCTACGGGATCCCGGCCCCCGTCGTGGCCGAGGCGTACGGCCGGAACCCCCGACATCGCGCGCAGACGATCGAGGCGATCGCGAAGGTGCGCGGGCTCTGCTGCGAGCTCGGCATCGCGTGGCCGTGGCTCTGGGCCCGGCTCGGTATCTGGGACGCCGAGCCGGTCAGGGCCCGATGACGAGCGAGCGGAGCGGGGCGCTCCGCCGGGCACCGTTCGCGTCGATCGCGACGGCCCACCAGTAGAGCGTCACCCCGTCGCCCTTGCGCACGTCGTGCGCGAGCCGCGCCCAGTCCGACAGGGCGGGCGTGTTGCTGGTCGTCGTCAACACCTGGGTCTTCTGACGCGGGAGCCGGCGCACCTTCGTGAGCACGCTCGTCCCGGAGAAGTGGAGCTCGTAGGCGGTCGCGCCGCTGGCCGTCCACGTGAAGGTCGGCGGCGTGGCGACGCTCGCAGGCGTGCCGTCCGCGGGGGAGACGAGCGCGACGCTCGGTCCCGGCGACGGCGGATGCTCGGGGTGGATCGTCATCTGGTCGAGCGCACGCGTCGAGTTGTAGGCCCCGTAGCCCTTCGCCTCCGCGCGGTCGAAGAAGTCGGCGATGCGCGGCGCCTTGGTCGGATAGTCGATCACGAGGACCGCCTTGCCGGCCGCCTTCACGCGGTCGAAGTCCGGCACGACGGCCTCCGCCTGGTAGTGCGACGCGTGGCCGTTGCCGTGGAGCCACGTGTCCTCGCCGCCCTGCCCGGAGATCGTCGCCAGATACGTCGGATCGGAGACGAGGGCGCTCCCGTTCTGCGGCACGATCGCGAACGCCGGATTCACCGCGCGCGCGTACGTCGCGAGCGCCTCGACGAACGTCCGCATGTCGTCCGCGGCGGTCGGGCGCTCGTCGTTGCCGTCGGGGCCCCAGAACTCGTACGCGTCGACGATGTCGAGATATGCGCCGTCGAAGCCCTGGGCGAGGATGCGGTCGAGGTAGGCGCCCGGGCTGCCGAAGATGATCGCCTGCCAGGCGGGATCCCAGAAGCGGACCTCGAGGTTGTCGCGGAACTGCGGGTTCACGGGGCCGAGCCAGGGCGGGCGGTCCGGGTCGTTCTTCCCCTGGTCGGTCCACGCCGGGTTCCAGTAGAAGCGGTAGGTCTCGGCCTCCCCGATGCTGAGGTACGCGAGCACGGTCCGTCCGCCGCTCTTCAGGGTCGCGACGTCCGCCGGGGAGAGCTCGCCCGCGGCCGATCCGTCGAGCGAGTAGTCGGTCACGAGCAGCGGGAACGGCGACGACGCCGCCATGGCGACGTCGAGGTTCTGGAGCTGGTAGTGGAACGTCGCGACCGGCGCGATGTCGTACACGGCCGCGACCGCCGCCCCTCTCCCGAGGCACACGAGGAGCGCGGTGAGCAGCCCGCGACGCACGTCCGACTCTACCCCGTGCGCTTCAGATCCTGCAACGAGTCTACGATCGACCGGCCGCGGGCCTCCATGAGCTGCTGCATGTCGACGCCGAGCTTCTGCATCAGCACGGGGTAGGACTCGACCGGTGGGACGTCCGCCATCGCCTCGAGCGGCCGCATCCGCTCGAGCGCGCGCGCCACGTGAGGCGCGAGGTCCTCCGCCTTCCGGCGGGCGCGCGCCTCGTGACGCTCCTTGAACCCCGGCTGCACGCGGCGTGCGAACAGCTCGAGGGATTCGCAGATGTGCTCGTGACGGTTCCTGCCGCCCTGCTGGATGAAGACCACCTGGTCGACGCCCGTCGTCTCGAACTGCTCGAGGGTGGCCCGGACCTGGTCCGGGTTCCCGATGCCCCCCTGCGGGAGCGTCGGGAAGGGCGGCGACTTCTTGAACTCGTCCCACACGCTGAGGCGCCCGGGCACGTGCGTCCCGGCCATGTAGTAGTGGGCGAGCGCGAAGCCGAAGAACTTGAACCCCTCGAGGCCCCGCTCGACGGCCGTGTCCGCGTCCTCGTGGCACATGAAGCCGGTCACCATGGCGATGTTCGGGTTCACGGCGCGGCCGATCGGGGTGCACTCGCGCTTGAACGTCTCGTAGTACTCGTCGACCCAGAACCTGGCCTCGGCCGGGTCGACGAAGGCGAAGGTGAGCGCCCCCATCCCGAGCCGGGCGGCGAGCTTGATCGTGTCGCGGTTCGAGCACGCGACCCAGAGCGGCGGGTGCGGCTTCTGGAGCGGCTTCGGGAGGACGTTCCGGTGCGGCATCGAGAAGAACCGCCCCCGATGGCCGGGGTAGGGCTGCATGGCCATCATGCGGGCGGCCTCGCCGACGGCCTCCTCCCACGCCTCGCGCTTCTCGAGGTAGCTGATGCCGAAGCCCTCGAGCTCGATCCGGCTGCTGCTCTCGCCCGTCCCCCACTCGACGCGGCCGTCGCTCACCAGGTCGAGCGTCGCGATGCGCTCGGCGACGCGCGCGGGGTGGTTGTAGTTCGGCGGCATCAGCGTGATGCCGTGCCCGAGCCGGATGCGCTTCGTCCGCTGGCTGCAGGCGGCGAGGAACACCTCGGGCGCCGAGGAGTGGGAGTACTCCTCGAGGAAGTGGTGCTCCACCTCCCACGCGAAGTCGATGCCGAGGCGGTCCGCCAGCTCCACCTGGTCGAGCGCGTCCTTGAAGAGCCGGTGCTCGTCGCCGTCGTGCCACGGGCGCGGGATCTGGTGCTCGTAGAAGATGCCGAACTGCATCGTCCCTCCGCTCGGGTCAGGAGCCCGCGCCGAGCAGCCGCTCGATCGCTGCCCGCGTCTCGGCCTGCCGCGCCATCTGGAAGTCGGCGAAGCGGGCGCGTGCCGTCTCGAGCGCCGACGAGACCACCTCGCCGTGCTCGCCCTGCCGCTGGCGCTCGAGCTCGGCCTCGACGTAGCTCAGATGGAACTTCTCCTCCGCCATGACGCCCTCGAGGGCGGCGACGTCCTCCGGA
>CAZLYE010000496.1:0-9582 GCA_964562865.1 uncultured Binatia bacterium (SeqCode)
GCCTGTGCCCGGCGCGGCGCGTCTTCGGCGACGTGCTGGCCGCCGCGCCGACGGCGGCGCTCCCGGACCTGGAGCGCGTCGCCGACGAGCGCCAGTTCGAGGAGATCGAGGCGTCGGGCTCGTACCTCTGGATCCTCGGCACGATCGGGTCGTCGGCGCCGTTCCTGGGCCTCTTCGGTACCGTCATGGGCATCATCCGCGCCTTTCACACCATGGCCGTCGCCGGGACGGGCGGCTTCGGCGTCGTCGCCGGCGGCATCTCCGAAGCGCTCATCGCGACCGCGCTCGGGCTCGCGATCGGGATCGTGTCGCTCGTCTTCTACAACTATCTCCAGAACCGCGTGGAGCGGATCGACGGCGCGCTCCGGATCGGGATCGCCCGCGTCCTCGAGGCGGTCGTGGCGGCGCGGAGGACGCATGGCGCTGTTTAGGGCGCACACCCGCGGCCGGATCGTCGCCGAGATCAACGTCACGCCGCTGACCGACGTCTTCCTCGTCCTCCTCATCATCTTCATGATCACGACCTCGGCGATGATGAAGCCGAACGACGTCGACCTCCCGCGCGCGTCGGAGAACGAGGAGGAGACGAAGGGCATCATGGTGACGATCACGCCCTCGCACGAGGTGTTCGTGAACCAGCGCCCGGTCGCGGGCGACGACGCCTCGCTCGCGAGCGTGCTCCGCGACACGCTCGCGCAGAGCCCGGAGAAGATCGTGATCCTCGCAGGCGATCGCCAGGTCGTCCTCGGTGAGGTGGTGCGCGTCCTCGGGCTCGCGAAGGAGGCCGGCGCGACGGGCTTCGCGCTCGCGTCCGAGTGAGGCCGACGGCCGTCCTCGTCCTGCTGGCGCTCGCTGCCGTGCCGGCGCGCGCCGAGGACGATCGCGCGACGCTCGCGCAGCTCGAGCAGCGGAGCAAGGTGTTCTACGACCTCCTCGAGCGCGGCGACCGCGAACGTGCGGCGGCGATGTGGCCCGACCTCTCGAACGACCTTGCGCGCTTCCACGACGGGATCGAGGAGCGCCTCGGCCGGATGCGAGACGAGGTGATCGAGCGCGACGGCAACCTGGACGAGCTCTACCAGAGCCCGCGCTGGCGGGACCCGGAGATCCAGTCGCTCGTCGCCGCCTACCACCTCGCCTGGATCCGCTACCAGGGCGCGCAGCTCGTCACCGACGCGGCCAAGAAGCGCGCGCTCCTCCAGAAGGCGATCGAGGGCTTCTCGCAGTTCCTGCTCGTGAACGAGGTGCCCGAGATCTACGCCGACAGCCTCTACGGCCGCGGCCTCGCGTTCCTCGACCTCGGCGACAACGCAAAGGCGATCGAGGACCTCACCACCGCGACGGAGGAGCCGCGCGTCGGCGCGAAGGCTCGCGCCGCGCTCGACGAGGCGCGCCGTCGCGCCAGCGGCGGCAAGCAGGCGCCCGCGGAGACCGATCCCGAGGCCCAGCTCGCCCACCTCGGCGACCTGCTCGCGCGGGCGGGAGCCGGCGAGGCGGCGGCGGAGAAGGACACGACGCAGCTCGCCCGCGGCATCGCCGTCCGCGGCGGCGCCTGGCCCGCGCGCGTGTCGGGCCTGGTCGCGTCGAAGCTGGGCGACGGGTCCGCCGCGAGCGTCCGGTCGAGCTACGGGCTCTTCCTCCTGGCGCAGCTCGCCGTCGACCGGGGCCGCTGCGCCGACGTCGCGCCCCTCGCCCAGGCGAGCGCGGAGGTCCACGACGCCGGCCGCGCCGGGCATCGCCCCGAGATCCTCTTCCTCGACGCCGGCTGCCGCCTGAACTCCGGCCAGGCGCGCGAGGCGGCGGAGGGCTTCGGCGCGCTCCTCCGGGAGTTTCCCGACGCGTCCCGGGCCCGCGAGGCGGCCTACTACCGGTTCCGGGCGCTCGACATCGCGCGGAGCGACGACGCGTCGCTCGGCGGTGCGTACGAGGAGTCCCTCCGGGCGTATCTCTCGCAGTATCCCAGGGCCGACGGCGCGAACGAGGCGCGCTACCTCCTCGCGGAGCTGCACCGGAGCGCCGGCGACTGCCAGCACGCGGTGGCCGAGTACGGCGAGGTCGGCGCGGGACCGTTCGCCGCGCGCGCTCGCCTCGGCGCGCTCGAGTGCCGCGTCGGCTCGCTCGCGAAGGGCGGCGACGGAGAGCGGCGGGACGTGCTCGCCGCGCTCCGCGCCTTCGTGCGCGAGCCGCCCGATCGCTCGCTCGCCGCGCGGGCGGCGCTCCTCGGGGCAGTCGTCGCCGCCTCGGCGACGCCGCCCGACCACGCCACGGTCGTCGAGCTGCTCGACGGCTTCGAGAAGCGCTACCCGGACGCGCGCGACATGCAGGCCCGTGCGGTCGAGCTGCGCCTCGGCGCGCGAGTGGCGACGGGAGAGCTCGACGGCGCCGCACGGGACCTCGACACGTTCCTCGCCGGCCGCAGCGACGAGCTGGAGCGGCGGCGGACGCTCGCGCGCCTCGGTCGCGAGCTGGCGACACGTGCCGACCGGGCGCCGGAGCCGGAGCGGGGCGCGGCGCTCGCACTCGCGCGCAAGGTCTACGCGGCACTCGTCCAGGCCACCGGCGACACGCGGGACCGGATCACGCTCGCCGACCTCGCGCTCCGCGCCGGCGACGCGGCGGCGGCCCGGCGCCTCTACGAGGAGGTGCTCGCGAAGGACGGCAGCTCCACGGAGGCGATGCGCGGCGCGGCCCGCGCGGCCGCCGCGCTCGGCGATCGCGATCGTGCGCTCGGCTTCTGGCGGACGATCCTCGACTCGTCGCAGCCCGGCGGCACCGCCTGGTACGAGGCGCGCCTGGCGCAGGTGACCCTCCTCGCCGAGGCCGGCCGCCGGCCGCAGGCGTGCGAGCTGCTCCACGCCGCGCGCGGCCGGGCGACGAGCGTCGGCGGCGATCAGCTGGAGGCCCAGCTCCGCGCCATGGAACCGGAGGTCTGCCAGTGATCGCGGCGCTCACTCGACCGGCGTGACGAACCCCTCCCCCTCCCCCGTCTCGACGTCCTCGATCGTGACGCGCGCCTCGCGGTACGTCCCGGCCGGGAAGACGAGATACCCGGCGACCGTCGTGTGCGGTGCCACCTTCCGCGGCGCGAGGAGCTCGCTGCGTACGCGATCGCCCGCCGGTCCGGGGGCCAGCGCGCCCTCGAGCGACGCGCCGCGGAGCGGGCCGGTCGGGTCGCCGGCGGCGGGGACGAGCTGCAGCCGCGCCGGGTCCAGGGAGACGGCACGGTCGGTGTTGTTGCGGACCGTCACGCGGACGGCGACGCCCGCGGTCGTCGGGACGCCGCCCAGGTCGAGCGTCGCCTCCTGGGCGCTGAGCGCGTGCACCTGCACCTGGAGGCCGACGGCGGCCGACGGCTCCTCGACGTCGGGCCGCTGCACGAGCGCCTTGAAGCTGTAGCCGAAGGCGCGGCTGAAGTCGTAGTCGGGCACGATCGAGTCCTCGACGGGGCGGAGGACCGCTCCCTGCGCGTCGCACGTGATGACGACGCGCCCGGTGCGCGTGGTGCCGTCGGGCTCGGTCTTCGTGCCTGTCACGCCGCCCGCACGCTCCGGCGACGCGCGCGTGACGTCGGTCACGGTGTAGCCGAGCGTCGCGAGCGTGCGATACGCGACGCGGGTCGCGCGCTCGCACGAGAGCCCGGGCCGGACCTCGGTGTAGCGCGCCGGCGGCGGACATCCGGCGAGCAGAACGAGCACCGCGAGCGGGAGCCACCGCATGACGGATTTCTGCTACAGTCGACGGGTGGTCGTCTATACGGTCGGCCATTCGACGCTGTCGCTCGACGCCTTCCTGACGCTGCTCGGCACCGCGGCGATCCGCACCGTCGCGGACGTGCGGCGCTTCCCGGCCTCCCGCCGCCATCCGCACTTCGCCCGCGAGGCGCTGGCCGGCGCGCTCGAGGAGGCCGGAATCCGCTACGTCTGGCTCCCCGGGCTCGGCGGGCGCCGCCGTGGACGACCCGGGTCGCCGCACGTGGGGTGGCGCAGCGCGAGCTTCCGGGCGTACGCCGACCACATGGAGACCGAGGAGTTCGAGGGCGACCTCGCGCGCCTGATCGAGCTCGCGCGCGACCGCCCGACGGCGGTGCTCTGCGCCGAGGCCGTGCCGTGGCGCTGCCACCGGCAGCTCGTCGCCGACGCGCTCGTCGCCCGCGGCGTGGAGGTGCGACACCTGATCTCCGACGCCCGACCGGACGCGCACCGGCTCACGCCCTTCGCGCGGCTCGACGGGCACCGCGTCGTCTACGACCGCGGCCAGCTCGGGCTCACGTCTCGATAGCGCCCTGGCTTTTCGCCCCGGCCTCCTTCCGCAATAATGCCCCCGCCGATGCAGAAGCAGGTACACGTCGTCAGCCACGGGCCGAACTGCCTCGACGGCGTCGCGGCCGCGGTGGCGGTCACGCGCTACCACGAGGGCACGGCCGAGGTGGTGCCGCGCTTCGCAGGGAACAGCGAGATCGACGGCCTCCTGCGGTCCTTCCGCCCGGATCCCGGGCGCGAGTCCGAGCTCTGGATCACCGACATCTCGTGGCGGGATCCCGAGACCGACGCCCATCTCCGCACGCTCGTCGAGGGCGGGCTCCGCATCTACTGGATCGACCACCATCGGACGGCGCTCGAGCGCTTCGGCGCCGGCGCGGTGCACGTCCCGTTCGCGGGCCGCGTTCTCAGCGAGGAGCACGCCGCGTCGCGGCTCACCTACGACTATCTGGCGGCGCGCCTCACCGCGGAGGGCCGCACGCTCCCCGGCTTCGCCGCGCTCGCGCCGCTCATCGCCATGGCCGACGACAACGACCGCTGGCTCCATCGGGTTCCCGGCTCCCGCGAGCTCGCGTGGGTGGTGCGGAGCCTCGGCGCGGACGCGTACGGGGAGCTCCTGCGGATCGACGAGCGGGTCACGTACAGCCCGCGGATGGCGGCGGCGCGGGCTCGCGTGGAGAAGGAGATCGCGCACAGCTTCGCGGTCGCGAACGCCAGCCGGACCGAGCGCCGCATCGGTGACGTCACGCTCGTCAGCGCCGTCTGCGACGGCCATCCGAGCGAGATCGCGGACGCGTGGGGCAAGCAGACCAGGAACGCGGTCTTCGCGCTCTACGACGCGCAGAGCCTCGCCGTGAGCCTGCGGCGCTCCCCCGACTGCCGGGTCGACCTGTCGCACGTGGCCGGGGCGCTCGGGGGAGGCGGCCACGCGGCGGCCGCCGGTTGCGAGCTGCCCGAGCTCCGCCGCGCCCTCGCCGAGGCGATCGCAGAACGGGTGGGGAAGGTGCTCGGGTGAAACCCGTCCTCACGCACCTCGCCCTCGGCGTCCGGGACCTCGATCGGACGATCGCCTTCTACCGCAAGCACGTCCGCCTGCACGTGGTCCACGAGCGGAACGACAACGGCATGCGGGTCGTGTGGCTCGCCGAGCGCCCGGAGGATGCGGACTTCGTACTGGTCCTGTTCGCGCTGCCCGGCGCGTCGCCGGGACCCGGGACGCTGCAGCACCTCGGATTCGCGGTCGCGTCGCGCGAGGAGGTCGATCAGGCGGCCGCCGCGGGCCGCGCCGACGGCGTGCTGAGCGTCGAGCCGACCGAGGGCGGGCCGATCGTCGGCTACTTCTGCATCATCGACGATCCGGACGGGAACGGGGTGGAGTTCTCGTACGGGCAGCCGATCAATCCGCGTGATCTGCCGCGCCGTCTGCCCCGACCGACGAGCGAGCCCGGTCGCTGATCTCGCGCGACGGGGTGCTCTGTCGGAGGCCCGGGGAGAGAATCCAGCGCTCACGCGACCGAACCTCTTCTTGCCCCCACCCCATTGGCTCCACCTGCCCCCGGGCCTCCGACACAGCGTCCTGTCCACACCTGGGGAGAAGCCGCGCTTCGTCCCCAGCTCACTGACGTTCACGCCTCCGGCGGCCCGCCGCCTCGCACCGGACACACCACGACCCGAGTGAAGCGGCGTCGTGGTCGCGTCGCGGTCCGAGCCCAGCGCGCGGAACCGTGGAAGAGCGAACGCGGCCCTCTTAGCGAAATCCGCGAGGCGCTGTCAAGAGAAAAAGTTAGAGCCCGGCGATCAGGCGGCGTGCCGCGAGCCGGCTCCCGTCGACGTCGCGTCGACCAGACGGAGCGCCGGCCTCCGGCGAGGCGTCGCGAACGCGCGCTCGACGATCGCCGCGGTCACCAGGGCGAGCGCCGCGATCAGGACGGCGAACAGAACCTGCGCGCCCACCACCGTCACGCTGCCAACCGTCGCAGGAAGTGCCGATGGAGGAAGAGCCGTCGTGTACGCCGTGAGCATGACCGTGACCTCCCTTCGTTCGCACGGTACGGTTCCGTCGAGATGTAGGCCAATTGATTGTTTGCACAAGTGTACATAAGGCAGTCGAATCGACGGCCCCAATTGTTATCGCCGCCGCCGGGATGCTACGCCCGCCGCCGAGGGGAGGGTCCATGCTGAACGACTTCAAGCAGTTCATCGCGCGCGGCAACGTGGTCGACATGGCCGTTGGTATCATCGTCGGCGCGGCCTTCGGGGGCATCGTGACGTCGCTCGTGAACGACGTCGTGATGCCGCCGATCGGGCTCCTGCTCGGGGGCGTCGACTTCTCGAGTCTCTTCGTCCCGCTCGACTGGCACCACTATCCCTCGCTCGCCGCGGCGAAGGCCGCGGGGGCGCCCACCATCAACTACGGCGTCTTCATCAACACCGTGGTCAATTTTCTGATCGTTGCGTTCGCGATCTTCCTGCTCGTCCGAGGCGTCAACCGGCTGCGGGGCCCGGCACCCGCCGCCGCGCCCACCACGCGGGAGTGCCCGTACTGCGCGATGGCCATCCCGCTCAAGGCCTCGCGCTGCGGGCATTGCACCTCGGAGGTGCGGGCCGCATAGTGGTCTTGACGGCCTCACGGGGGCGGCGGAGGAAGAAGGGATGACGGACCGGCGGATGCGGGTGGGGGTGGTGTACGGCGGCCGGTCGGGTGAGCACGAGGTCTCGCTCCGGTCGGCGGCCTCCATCATCGCGGCGCTCGACCCCGCGCGCTACGAGGTCGTGCCGATCGCGATCACCAAGGACGGCCGCTGGCTCACGGGACCCGAGAGCCTCGAGGTCCTCGAGATCGCGCAGCGCGACCTGTCGCAGATCCCGGATCACGGGAGCGACGTGATGGTGCCGGCCGATCCCACCCGGCGCGGCCTCCTGCCCCTCGGCCGCGGGCGCGCGACGCGGCTCGACGTCGTCTTCCCCGTCCTCCACGGCACCTACGGAGAGGACGGCACGATCCAGGGTCTGCTCGAGCTCGCCGACCTGCCGTACGTCGGCGCCGGAGTCCTCGCCTCGGCCGCGGGCATGGACAAGGCGATCATGAAGTCCGTCTTCCGCGACGCCGGCATCCCGGTGTGCCGCTGGCTCGTCACGCGGGCCGGTGAGGAGACGGTGGAGGCGCTCGCCCGGCGCGTCGCGGCGGAGCTCCGCTTCCCCTGCTTCGTCAAGCCCGCGAACCTCGGCTCGTCCGTCGGCATCAGCAAGGTGAAGCAGCCGGCCGACCTGGGCGCCGCGATGGCGGAGGCGACGGCTTACGACCCGAAGGTGGTCGTCGAGGAGGCGATCGAGGGCCGGGAGTTCGAATGCGCGGTGCTCGGCAACGACGCGCCCGAGGCGTCGGTCGTCGGCGAGCTCGTCCCCTCCCACGAGTTCTACGACTACGTCGACAAGTACGTCGACCAGGGCGCGGAGGTCGTGATCCCCGCGCGCATCCCCCAGGAGACGTCCGAGGCGATGCGGGCACTCGCCGTGCGTGCCTTCCGGGCCATCGACTGCTCGGGGCTCGGCCGGGTGGACTTCTTCCTGGAGCGGACGACCAACCGCATCCTCGTGAACGAGATCAACACGATGCCCGGGTTCACCTCCATCTCGATGTACCCGAAGCTGTGGGAGGCGAGCGGCCTCGCGTACCCCGCGCTCCTCGACCGCCTGATCGCGCTCGCCATGGAGCGGCACGCGGTGCGCGGCCGCCGGCGGCTGTCCTTCACACCGCCCGCCCCCGCGGCCCCCGCGGCGTACCGCCGCCGCGCGCGCCGCTAGCTAGCTCCCGAGAGTACGCCCCGGCCTGCGAGTCTCCGCGCGCGAAGCGCGCGGCCGAGCGAAGCGAGCGGGGAGTGAGGACCCGTCGGGCTGCGCCCGACGGGGCGAGGGGCGGAGCCCCTCGCTTCCCTAAACCCCCTCGCTACAATTGCACGACGACCGGACGGTAGCCGCTCTGGCGGAGCCGCCCCGCGACCCGTCCTGCCCGCGACGCCGTCGAGAACGATCCGACGCGGAGCGTGCGGCCCGCGAGCACCGCCGTGTATCCCCGGCGCGCCAGCCGCGCGCGCGTGTTCAGAGCGGCGCGCCGCGACGCGAACGGACCGAGCCGCACGGCGTAACGCGGCACCTCGGCGTCGTCGCCCTCGCTCACCGCGGACTTCGGCGGCTCGGGAGCGACGACCGAGGGGATCGGGACGAGGCCCGCCATCATGACCGGCGGCCGATCGAGCCCGGGGCCGAAGCCGTAGGCAAACAGCCTCTTCGCGTCGCTCCAGAGGTCACGCGCTCCGAGAAGGGCGATGATGAGCTCCCGCCCGTCGTGGCTGGCCGCCCCCACGAAGCAGCGGCGCGCCGGCCGCGTGAACCCGGTCTTCCCGATGACCAGGTAGGTGTAGCCGGAGAGCAGGCGGTTGTGCGAGTGGAGCGAGACCCACTGGACGCCGGTCGCCTCGACCGGGACCTGCACGCTGCGCGTCTCGAGGATCTCCCGGAACAGAGGCAGCTGGAGGCCGTGGCGGAAGATCACCGCGAGGTCCCTCGCGCTCGCCAGGTGGCCGTACGCCGTGAGCCCGTGCGGGTTCGCGAAGTGCGCCGTGGTGGCGCCGATCTCCTTCGCCCGCACGTTCATCCGCTCGGCGAAGGCGTCCTCGGAGCCCGCGAGCCCCTCTGCGATCACCTCGGCCGCGTCGTTCGCCGAGTTGAGGAGCAGCGCGTAGACGAGGTTCTTGAGCCGCATCCGCTGCCCCACCCGGAGGTTGATCTTCGACGGCGCCGTCTCGGCGGCATTCTGGCTCACCCGGAACGCGTCGTCGAGGTGGCCGCTCTCCAGGGCGATGATCGCGGTCAGGACCTTCGTGGTGCTCGCCGGCGGCAGCGGCTGCGACGAGTTCCGCTCCCACAGGACGTCGCCGGTCGTGGCGTCCATCACGATGGCCGCCCGCGCGGTGAGGTACGGCGACCCGGCGGCCGCCACCGGACGCACGGCGGCGAGCAGGACGAAGAGCAATATCCCGGACGTTCCCCTCCTCATCGCCACCCCCCCCGATGCCTGCCGCGATGGGTCCACGTTGGATTATTTTCATGTCTTCCGGCGACGCTCAAGCAGAGCCCCGAACAAGACGGTCACCCGACGGCCAGCGCATGGCGCTCGCGCCGGCATCCGGCGTGGCGCCCGCGGAGCGTCTCACCGGCCTCAGCCCTGAGCGTCGGCGGCGGAGAGCCAACGGCCGTCCTGGTGCTCGACGACCACGATTCCCGCGTTGCGGGCCACGCGGCTCGATCCCATCATTGCGTTGCG
>CAZLYE010000497.1:0-4344 GCA_964562865.1 uncultured Binatia bacterium (SeqCode)
CCGAGATCGAGCGGATCTTCGATATCCTCGATCGGCTCGGCATCTCGCGCGAGGCGGTCGTCATCCCCCTGAGGCCCACGCACCCGGGCGGGGTCCGTCTCCTGGCGAACGGCAAGGTCGAGATCCGGGTGGAGTCCGAGACGCCGCTCGACGCCTGGCTGCCCGAGCTCGAGCGCGCGCTCACCGCTCTCCTCGAACGGGCCGACTGAGCCGCGTGCGCTCGCGCGGCGGGGTTGACAGCCGGCGGGCCCGTCTTAGGTTCCGAGCGCACGAGGTCAACGGCCCGAGCGAGGGCCGGCGAAGGAGGAGGTCGATCCAATGGCACTGGTGTATCGAGATCCGTTCGAGCAGCTTCAGCAAGAGCTGGAGCGAATGCTCGGCGCTGCCTTCGGCACGGTCGGCCAGCCGGCGGGGGTCTACCCGTCGGTGAACGTGTTCGACCGCGGCGACGATTTCGTCGTGAAGGCCGAGGTGCCGGGCGTCGAGCCGAAGGACGTCCAGCTCGAGGTGGAGGACGACACGCTGGTCATCCGCGGAGAGCGATCGTTCTCCGAGCCCAACCGCGATGCTGCCTTCCACCGGAGGGAGCGCGGCCAGGGGAAGTTCCGGCGCGTGGTGCGAGTGCCGGGCCGGCTCGCCGCGGACGAGGCGAAGGCGCAGTACCGCGACGGGGTTCTCACGGTCACCATACCGAAGGCCCGGGAGACGCGACCGCGTCGCGTCGAGATCCAGGCATCCTGAAGGAGGAAGGACAGATGTCTTCGAGTGAGCTCGAGGCGAGGCCGAAGCAGAAGGTGGAGCGCCGCGAGGAGACCACCCGCCCGGGTGCGTACTTCCAGCCGGCGGTCGACATCTTCGAGACGAAGGACGAGCTGGTCGTGGTGGCCGACATGCCGGGCGTACCGCCCGACGGACTCGACGTCCACCTCGAGGGCGACCAACTCACGATCGAGGGGCGCGTGCGTCCCGCGGAGTACGAGGGCCTGAAGCCGCTGCACGTGGAGTACGGCGTCGGCGGGTACTTCCGCCGCTTCACCCTCGGCGAGATGATCGATCGGGACGCCATCAAGGCACAGCTGCGGAACGGCGTGCTCGTTCTGAAGCTCCCGAAAGCGGAGCGGGCGCGCGCGCGTCGCATCGCGGTCGAGGCGGCGTAACGTCGCGCGCGGCGGGGGCGGGGACCCCGCCAGCGCTTCGGTCTCCGGCGGGTCGGCGGCACGTCGACGTCGGTCGGGCGTGCCGCCTCCGACAGGCGCGCCCGCGGGGTCCCCGCCCCCGCCGCGCGAGCCGGTGACGGCTCAGTCCTCGATCAGGACGAGCGTGCCGACCGGTACCAGCGTGGCGAGGTCCTCGACGTCGGCGTTCTCGAGCGAGATGCAGCCCCAGGTCCAGTCGACGTTGTGGCGATTCAGGTTGGGCTTGTCGGTGCCGTGGATGCCGACGGCGCCGCCCGTTCCCGCGTAGCCGTCGCCGCGACGCGGGATGCCTCCCGACTCCATCGCGAGCCAGTAGCGGTGGACGTCCTGCACGTTCGGGTAGTCGAGGAGCAGGAAGCGGTGCCAGCGGGGGTGGCTCCGCTTGTCGACGATCATGTACAGGCCGGTCGGCGTGCGGAGGTCGCCCTCGTAGAGCTTGCTCCCGCGTCCGTTCAGACCGAACACCGCGGGGAAGCTGCGCACCCGGTCGCCGAAGTGGTAGACGTCGAGCGTCCGGCAGGCCTTTCGCACGACCACCATGTACGGCTCGCTCTCGGCCCACGCGAGGTGATCGTCGTCGTCGGGGCGGGCGGTGGGCGCCGGCACGTTCGCGGACGCGGGGCGGAAGCGGTCGAGGGGGTTCCCGCAGGCGAGCGCCAGCGCCAACCCCAGCATCCCCACCGTCGACAGCGTGGCCTTCATGGCGTCCATGTCGATTGTGCGTGATGCTCTTTTCACCTGCAAGGAAAACGTGGTTCTCCCGTCCGGCTGCAAACGCGGGGTCGATGTGATACCCGGCCCGTCCGTGCCCGCTCCCCGCCCCCTCGGCGCGGTCGTCCTCGCCGCCGGACTCGGCACGCGTATGCGGTCCAGCCGCGCAAAGGTCCTGCACGAGCTGGCCGGGCGCCCCCTCGTGCGCTACCCGCTGGCGGCGCTGGCTGCGCTCGACCCGGAGCGCGTCGCCCTCGTGGTCGGGCATCAGGCAGACGACGTGCGGGTCGCCGCATCGGACGCGAACCTCGCCGACCTGCGGACCGTCGTGCAGGCGGAGCAGCGGGGGACCGGGCACGCCGTCGCCTGCGCGGCGGACGCCTTCCAGGGCTTCACGGGCGACATCCTCATCCTCTACGGCGACGTGCCGCTCATCCGCCCGGAGACGCTGCGGACGCTCGTCGCCGCGCACCGCGCCGAGGCCGCCGACCTGACGCTCGTCACGATGTCCTTCGCAGATCCGACCGGCTATGGCAGAATCCTCCGCGGCTCCGACGGCCGCGTCGTCGGCATCGTCGAGGAGCGGGATGCGAGCGACGCGCAACGTGCGATCACCGAAGTCAACCCGGGCCTCTACCTGGTGCGCTCCGAGGTCCTCTTCCGCCTGCTCGCCGAGCTGCGTCCCGACAACGCACAGGGCGAGCTCTACCTCACCGACCTGGTGGGGCTCGCGGCCCGCGCGGGCCACCGGATCGCGACCGTCCCGGCGCGCTCCGCGGAGGAGCTGGCCGGCGTCAACACCCGGGCGGAGCTCGCGCGCATGGAGGCCACGCTGAAGACCGACGCCGTCGAGCGCTGGATGGCCGCCGGGGTGACGTTCGAGGACCCCGCGACGGCCTGGATCGGGCCGGACGTCACGATCGGCAGCGACACCGTGATCGGACCGAACGTGCAGCTTCGCGGCCGGACACGCATCGGCTCGGGCTGCCGCCTCGACGGCACGGCGTACCTCGTGGACGCGACGGTTGGCGACCGCGCCCACATCCTCTTCGCGTGCGTCGTCGAGGGCGCGGAGATCGGCGCCGACGCGCGGATCGGCCCGTTCGCCCGTCTGCGTCCGGGCACGCGGCTCGCGGAGCGCGTCCACATCGGGAACTTCGTCGAGACGAAGCAGGCGGCGATCGGCGTCGGGGCGAAGGCGAACCACCTGAGCTACCTCGGCGACTGCGAGATCGGCGCGGAGAGCAACGTCGGCGCCGGGACGATCACGTGCAACTACGACGGCTCGCTCGGCACGAAGAGCCGGACGGTGATCGGGGCGCGTGTCCAGATCGGGAGCGACACGCAGCTCGTCGCGCCGGTCACCGTCGGCGACGACGCGTACGTCGGGACGGGGACCACCGTGCGACGCGACGTGCCCCCCGGCGCCCTCGCCGTCAATCCGAAGACCGAGCGACACATCCCGGGCTGGACCGCGCGCCGCCGCGCGCGCGGCACGGCCGCCGCGCCCGCGAAGCCGGCCGCACCGCGCCCGCGCAGCCGCAAGCGCCGGACGGTGTCGGGCCGCGCCGTCGCGCGCCGCCGGCGGAGGCGCTGAGCCATGTGCGGCATCGTCGGCTACGTCGGGCCGCGCGAGGCGAGCCCGATCCTCATGGCGGGCCTCCGGAAGCTCGAGTACCGCGGCTACGATTCCGCGGGCATCGCGTCGTTCACCGATCATCACGTCGAGGTCCGTCGCTGCGTCGGGAAGCTCGACAACCTGGCGGCCCTGCTCCAGGACCAGCCGATCCACGGGACGCCGGGCATCGGGCACACGCGCTGGGCGACGCACGGGCGGCCCTCGGAGCAGAACGCGCATCCACATCGCGCCGGCAAGGTGGTCCTCATCCACAACGGGATCATCGAGAACTATGTCGAGCTGCGCGCGGCGCTCGAGCGGCGTGGGCGGAAGATGGCCTCGGAGACGGACACCGAGGTCATCTCGCATCTCATCGACGAACAGGTGCAGCGCGGCTGCGGGCTCTTCGAAGCGACGCGGCGCGCGGTCCGCACGCTCGAGGGCTCGTTCTCCATCGTCGTCCTCTCCGAGAGCGAGCCGGATCGGCTGGTGACCGCCAAGAGCGCCACCCCGATCGTCCTCGGGCTCGGCGACGGGGAGAACTTCATCGCGTCGGACATCCCGGCCCTCCTCGAGCACACACGTCGCGTCCTCTTCCTCGAGGACGGCGAGGTCGCGGAGGTCACGCCGGCCGGGGTGACGATCACGACCTTCCAGGGCGATCCCGTCACGCGCGCCCCGCGCGTCGTCACGTGGGACGCGGTCACGGCGCAGAAGGGCGGCTACAAGCACTTCCTCCTGAAGGAGATCCACGAGCAGCCGCAGGCGATCATCGACACGATGCGCGGGCGGATACTGCAGGAATCGGGGAGCGTTCAG
>CAZLYE010000498.1:0-7770 GCA_964562865.1 uncultured Binatia bacterium (SeqCode)
CAGGAGGCCGCGGCGCCAGAGCGCGAGCAGGATCACCGCCCCTCCGCGGCCCGCGACTCGTCCTCGCGATACGTGCCCAGCATGTCCTCCATGAGCGCCTCGCGGCCGCGCGTCTCCAGGATGCGCGAGCGCTCCATCAGCACCTGCTTCGACTCGATGAAGTCCTCGCGGCTGTAGCCCCAGATGCGTGGATGGACGTTCGTGTCCATCCGGATCGCGTCGCACGGGCAGGCCTCGACGCACATGCCGCAGTAGATGCACTGGAGCGTGTCGATCTCGTAGCGGACGGGATACTTCTCCACGTTCGGGTCGGGGTGCTCCCCCGCCTCGATGTTGATGCACTTGGCGGGACACGCCGTCGCACAGAGGAAGCACGCCGTGCACCGCACCGAGCCGTCGGGCTTGAGCGTGAGCCGATGCGCGCCGCGGTACCCCTCGGAGTAGGTCTTCCGCTGCTCGGGATACTGCGTCGTGACCGCCGCCGCCCGGTCCTTCGCGAGCCCGAAGAGATGGAGGGTGTGGAGCGCGAGGTTCCGCGCGAAGTGACGCGTCGTGACGGCGATGCCTTCCAACACCTGGGGGAGGTAGAGGCGCTCGGCGAGGGTCAGGCGGGGTCCAGTCACCCGATCACCCTATCCGGGGCGTGGTAGCGGCTGTCAAGGCGCGGGCCTTGCGCGGCCCGCGGTGCTTTTTCGCTTGACGCGTGCACGCGAGGGACCTAGGTCCCGCCAACTTCCGGGAGGTGATCATGCGGTCGCTTCTGCTGCTCGCCACCGTGACCCGAGTCTCACGCCGAATGGCGTGCGCACGCTCGCGTTGACGGGCGGCGGGCCGGGGCACGCGTCGATCAAGCTGCTCGGCGCCGGCAACAACCTGGGCGCGCTCCAGCTCCCGCTCGCTCCACCCGTCACCGCGCAGCTCCTCGCCTCCAACGGGCAGTGCTGGGGTGCCGAGTACGTCACTTTCGTCCGCCGGAACACCGCGACCAAGTTCGTGGCCCGGAGCGGCTCACCAACCGGCGCGTTCCTCGACGACGGACCGTAGCGGTCAGTGCGCCCGCGACGGTGATCCGCCGGGGTGCAACCGGAGCTCCTCCAGCCGGAACTCGAGCACGTCGGCGAGACGCCGCGCCCGCTCGCCGAGCGTCGCCGCCTCGAGCATCGCCTGCTTCTCGAGCGGCGCCACGTCGAGGTGCTGCGCGAGGAAGTTGACGAACGTCTCGTCGTCGACGGCGCCGCGGAGGAGCTCCTCCTCTGCGACGTCCTTCCCGAGGAGTGCCAGGTAGCGGTGCACGAGCCCGCGGATCGCGTCGCGCGTGCCCGGCCGGAGCGCCTCGACGCCCGGACCCCGCCACGTGACCACGGCCTCGCGATACTCCGCGCGCTCGATCTCGCGCACGATCGCGTACTCCCGGAGCCCGCGCAGCACGATGTTGAAGCGGCCGTCGGGCAGCTCCTCGATGCGGACCACCTCGCCCACCGTCCCGACCGCGAAGATGGGCGGCCGCCCGTGGTAGTCGCTCTGCCAGTCGCCGCGCAGGAGCGCCATCCCGATCAGCCGCGCGCCGCGCGCCGCGTCCCGGACCATCGCCCGGTAGCGCGGCTCGAAGATGTGGAGCGGGAGCGGCATGCGCGGGAAGAACACGACGTTCGGGAGCGGGAAGACGGGAATCACCTCGGGGAGCGTCATGGGCGTGCTTCCCCGGGACAGTCGCGGCAGCGCCCGTAGAGGACCACCGCGTGCGACGTGACGACGTGTCCGGCGTGGCGCGCGGCGCGGAGCCCGGCGACGGGGCAGGTCGGCGCGAGGTCGTCGACGCGACCGCACAGCCGGCAGACGAAGTGGTCGTGGCCGGCGGGCGTCGGATCGTAGCGCGCCACGCGGCCCTCGAGGTACGCGACCCCGATGCGTCCCTCGGCGGCGAGGCGCTGCAGGTTCCGGTAGACGGTGCCGAGGCTGACACGAGGGAGCACGCCGCGAACCTGCTCGAACACACGCTCCGCGCTCGGGTGCTCGACGCCGGACGCCCTGACCGCGTCCAGCACGACCGAGAGCTGCCGCGTCGTCCGGCGCCGGCGCTCAGCCGCCATCACGCACCTGACGCAGCGTGCGCGTCGCGACGGCGGGATCCGCCACCTCGGCCGCGAGGCCCGCACGCACCGGCTCCGGAAGCTCCGCCCGCGCCCGATAGGCCGGGTGCGCGACGACGAGCGCGAGCGGCGCGCCCGCGGCGAGCCGCGCCCGCGTCTCGCGCGCGAGTGGAAAGCGCACGTACTGGACGGCCGAGATCCGCTCGGCGGTCTGCCGTCCCTCCTCGAAGCGCGCGGTCACGCGGTCGGACCCCACCTCGAGCGTCACGTGCTCGTCGATGCCGACCAGGCGGTTCAGCTCCTCCTTCACCCGGCTCTGGTCCTCGATCTCGATGAGCAGCGTGGCGGAGAGCTCCGCGGGGGCCGGCAGAAGCTGATTGTACACGGCGAGCTCCTCGCGGATCGCATCCAGGTCGGTGATGTGCTCGACCCAGAGCATCTCCTGCGTCTGATACCAGATTGTGGCCCGGTCCTCGAACACGAAGGTCAACCGGTCACCGACCGCGACGCGTCGGGCGTGCTTGTAGGCGATGATCCGCCGGCGGATCGCCTCCCGCTCCGTGCCGTAGCGCTCCCGCCCGAGGATGTCGTCGAGGTCGACCGGCTGCACGTGCGTCAGCGCCCGAGCGAGCGTCCCTCGTAGGCCGCGAGGAGGGCCTCCACCGGATGGTGGACCCGCCGGCCGTGCATCTGCTCGATCTGGAGCGCCGCGAGCGGACAGTCCGACACCACGACGTCGGGCGTGGCCGTCTCGAGATCCCGGAGGAGCGGGCGCGCGACCTTGCGCGACTCCTCGTAGAACTCGCGCTTGAATCCCCACGTCCCGTCCATCCCGGTGCAGCGCTCGAGCAGCTCGACCTCCGTGCCGGGCACGAGGCGCAGGAGATCGCGCGACTTGAAGCCGATCTCCTGCACGCGGAGATGGCACGGGACCTGATAGGCGACTTTGCCGAGCGGCATCCTGAAGCTGCGGTCGAGCCGCCCGTCCGCAGCGAGCTTCATCAGATACTCGGCGAGGTCGTGGACCTTGCCGACGACCCGAGTCGTCGCGTCACCGGGCAGGAGGCGAGGATACTCCTGCTTCAGCATCCGGCTGCAGGTCGGGCCGGGCACGACGATGTCGCACCCGGCGTCGACGGCGCGGCCGAGGCTCTCGACGTTCCGCCGCGCCCGCCGCGTGGCACCCGCCACGTCCCCGCCGTCGAGCGCCGGCATGCCGCAGCACACCTGCTCCGGGCAGACGACGTCGACCCCGTTCCGCCAGAGAACCTGGACGGTCGCCCGACCCGTCTCCGGGGCGGTGAACTCGACGGGCGTCGTGTAGAAGAGCGCCACCCGACCGTTCCGCCCCACGCCCGACGGGGGCGTCTGACGACGGAACCAGCGGCTGAACCGACGCGCGTACCGCGGGAGGCGCCGGCGGCGGTCGATGGCGAGGAACCTCTCCATCCCCCAGCGCACGGCCCGCCGGCGGTTCGCCCAGTTCGCGAGCCACGGCACTGCCGACCCGATGCGGCCGAGCAGCTCCGGATTGCCGAGCACTCGGTCCCGGAGCGTCATGCCTTCGGCCGCTGCCCGCTCGACACGGGCGCGGAGCATCAGCTGCGGGAAGTCGACCGCCCAGCGGTGCGGCGGCGTGTACGGGCAGTGCGGATAGCAGAGCTGGCAGCCGAAGCAGAGATCGACCAACCGCCGGTCCTCGGCGGCGTCGAGGAGGGTCGCGTCGCCGTCGTGCCGCTCGTCCGCCGTGTCGAGGAGGTGGGTGAACGACGGACAGAGGTTGTAGCAGCGACGGCAGCCCGCGCAGATGTCGTAGACGCGCTGTGCTTCCGCGGCGAGGGCCGCGCTCACTGCCCGAGCGTCTTCAGACCCTTCGTGAAGCGGCCGGCGTGCGATTTCTCCGCCTTGGCGAGCGTCTCGAACCACTCGGCGATCTCCTCGAGACCTTCCCCGCGCGCGGTCTTCGCAAAGCCCGGATACATCTCGGTGAACTCGTACGTCTCGCCGTCGATCGCGGACTTGAGGTTCAGCTCAGTCGACCCGATCGGCACACCGGTGCACGGATCACCGACCTCCTTGAGGAAATCGAGATGGCCGAAGGCGTGGCCAGTCTCGGCCTCGGACGTGTCGCGGAAGAGCCCACCGACGTCCGGGTACCCCTCGATGTCCGCGCGGCGAGCGAAGTACAGATAACGCCGGTTTGCCTGCGACTCGCCGGCGAACGCGTTCTTCAGGTTGTCGTGGGTCTTGGTTCCCTTGAGCCCCTTCGCCATCGAAAACCTCCTCGGAGAGGACGCGAGGGCGTCCTCCACGGATCAGAGTTGTCAGGAGCGATTACCATTAACGGCCCGGGCGAACGGAGTCAAAGGGGACGGGCGATAGCGCGCGTCCTACAGGCCGAGGCCCCGGACGCTCGGCCGCGCCCGGATGCGGTCGATCCACGCCTGGACCGGTGCCAGCGCCGGCTCGAGCTCCACGCCGAGCCGCCCGAGCACCATGATGCGCGGGGCGAACGACGCGTCGGCCAGGGTGAACTCCTTGCCGACGAGATATTCGTGGCCGGCAAGGCGATCGCGGAGGTAGTAGAGGCTCCGGCGGAGCTCCTCGCGGGCCTGGTCGACTCGCTGCGCGTCCCGCTCGGCGTCGGCCTTGCGGAGCTGCGCGAGCAGCATCGTGGTGGGAGGAATGAACGAATTGTCGCAGTAATCCTCGAGCAGGCGAACGCGCGCACGTCCCTGCGAATCCTCGGGCATCAGGCGAGGGAGCGGATACTCGTCCTCCAGGTACTCGTCGATGACCGTGGAGTCGTAGACGACCTCCTCCTCATCCACCAGCACGGGGACTTTGCCATAGGGGTTCAACCGCAGGAAATCGGGGAGCTTCTGCTCCTGCTTGCGCAGATCGACGAAGATCTTCTCGTACTCGAGATCCTTCTCTGCCAGCACGACACGCACCTTCTGGCAGAACGGACAATCGGGATAATCGTACAGCTTCAGCATCTCAGTCGTCGCCTCCTTCCTCCTCCTCCGCGCCCACCACCACAACGAAACCAGCCGGCACGCTAATGCAAAAGCGTGGCCCTGGCAATATTTGGGCCGCTCTAAAGTCGCTACTTTTAGAAGTTTTTAGCAGGGAGGGACGTGCGCCCACGCGTGGTAGGAGCTGCGCACCAGGGGGCCGGCCTCGACGTGGCGGAACCCGAGGGCGAGGGCCCGCGTCCGGAGGGCGGCGAACTCCTCCGGGGGCACGTAGCGCTCGACGGGGAGCTGGTCGGCAGACGGCCTGAGGTACTGACCAAGGGTCAGGACGTCGCAGCCGACACTCCGCAAGTCAGCGATAACACGGAGCAGTTCGTCCTCTTCCTCGCCGAGCCCGAGCATCAGGCCGGACTTGGTGACCAGCGCGGGCCGCTCCGCGCGGGCTCGCGCGAGGACGGCGAGGGACCGCTCGTACCCCGCCCCGGCCCGTGCACGCTTGTAGAGGCGCGGGACCGTCTCGAGGTTGTGGTTGAAGACGTCGATGGGCGCCTCTGCCACCTCGGCAGCGGACTCGAGCCGTCCCCTGAAGTCGGGAACAAGGACCTCCACCCGGCAGGCCGGGACCGCCGCCCGGATGGCCCGCGCGGTCGCCGCGAAGTGCGCGGCGCCCCCGTCCGGCAGGTCGTCGCGGTCGACGGAGGTCACCACGACGTGCTGGAGGCCGAGCCGCGCGACCGCGGCCGCGACCCGGCCCGGCTCCTCGGGATCGACCGCCAGCGGCCGGCCGTGCGCCACCGCGCAGAACCCGCAGTTCCTGGTGCACCGGTCGCCGAGCAGCATGAACGTCGCCGTCCGGTGCCCCCAGCACTCGCCGATGTTCGGACAGCGGGCCTCCTGGCACACGGTGTGGAGTCCGAGCTCGCGCACGGTGGCCATGGTCTCCGTGAACCCGGGCCCCCCGGGCGCACGGACCTTCAGCCAGGGAGGATGGCGGCGCACCACCACCGCGCTCACGACGCCGCCTCCGCACGGCCCCCGGCCTCCTCGAGCGGCTCCCACCCGGGGTAACCGAAGGCGGCGACAAACGCCGCCAGCACGACGGGGAGGATCGCGCCGACGTCCTCCGGACCTCCCTCGCGGGCGACCGAGGTCATCTCGACTCCCGTGATGCCACACGGCGTGATCCGGGCGAAGCCGTCGAGGTCGCGGCCCACGTTCAGCGCGAACCCGTGCCAGGTGACCCAGCGACGGAGTGCGATCCCGATCGAGGCGATCTTCCGCTCCCCCACCCAGACCCCTGTGAGCCCGGTCCGCCGATCGGCGGCGATCCCGAACACGCCGAGCGCGTCGATCAGGACGCCCTCCAGCATCCGCAGGTACCAGCGCAGATCGGGCCGGAGGTCGCGCAGCCCGACGATCGGATAGCCGACGAGCTGTCCCGGACCGTGATAAGTGACCTGCCCGCCCCGATGGACCCGGTAGACCGGCGCCTCGGCGGCTCCGGCCGACCCGAGATGCCGCGGATCCGCGCCCCGTCCGAGCGTGTAGACCGGCGGATGCTCGAGCAGGAGGAGCGCGTCGGAACCTCCCGCGATCCGCCGCGCGACGAGGGCCTCCTGCCACGCGACGGCGCGCGTGTAGTCCAGCCGACCCGGGAGACCCACCTCGAGCCGCATCGTCACACGTTGACGCCCTGCCCGGACGCGACGAGCGCGGCTTCGCGCACGGCCTCGGACATCGTCGGATGGGCGTGGACGCTCGCGATCAGCTCCTCGGTGGTCGCCTCGAGCGTGCGCGCGAGCCCGGCCTCGGCGATGAGCTCCGTCACCCCGGCGCCGATCATGTGGACCCCGAGGATCGCGCCATGGCGCGCCTCGGTCACGAGCTTGACGAACCCCTCGGTATGGCCCGAGGCCATCGCCTTGCCGAGCGCGCGGAAGGGGAAGGTCCCGACGCGCACGTCGTGGCCCGCGGCCCGCGCGTCCGCCTCGGTGAGCCCGACGGCGGCCACCTCGGGCATGCAGTAGATGCAGACCGGCACGCGGGACGGGTCGACGTGCCCGCCGGCGCGCCTCCGCGCCATCGTCTCGACCGCGACGACGCCCTGCTCGGACGCCGCGTGGGCGAGGAGCAGCGGGCCGACGAGGTCTCCGATCGCGTAGACGCCCTCGACGCTCGTCTGCATGCCGTCACCGGTCACGACGAATCCCTTCTCGGTGCGGACGCCGACGTCCTCGAGCCCGAGCTCCGCCGAGAGCGGCGCGCGGCCGACGGCCACGAGGACGCGCGCGGCCTCGAGCGTCCGCGTCCCCGCCGGTCCGGTGACCGCGACGCGTGCGCCGCCCGGCTGCCGCGTGAGGCGCTCGAAGCGATGTCCCGTCAGCACCTCGATGCCCTGGCGCGTGAACGCGCGCGCGAGCTCGCGGCCGAGGTCGGCGTCCATGCCCGGGAGCAGCGTCTCCGCCATCTCGACGAGCGTCACGCGGGCGCCGAAGGCGGCGAGGCCGTACGCGAACTCGACGCCGACCGCTCCCCCGCCGACGATCACGACTGACGCCGGCAGCTCGGGCGACTCGAGGGCCTCGCGGCTCGTGACCACCACCTTGCCGTCGACGTCGAGGCCGGGCAGCGTCCGCTCACAGCTCCCCGTCGCGAGGAGGACGTGACGCGCGGCGAGTCGCTCGGGACCGCCGCCGTCGGCG
>CAZLYE010000499.1:0-13980 GCA_964562865.1 uncultured Binatia bacterium (SeqCode)
ACCCGCGCCGGCCGTCGCGCCGCCGGCACCGGCGGGCGACGGGCGGACGGCCGCCCACGCTGAGCCCGCGGGCGTGCCCTCGACCCGGCCCGCACCCGCGGCGGTGGCGCTCCCCCAGGCGCCGGCGGGCTCGATTCGACCCGCGCCGGTCCGCGTCGGACCTCCTGCAGCGGCGACCGCGAACGCTCGCGCGGAGAGCGACTCCGTGCAGGCCGTCACGGACCGGATCGCCGGCGGCGAGCCGACGCTCGTCGCTGAGCCACCGTCGCCGGACGTCCCGGTGACCGAGGCCGCAGGCGCTCCCGCGGAGGCTCGCGGGGACGGTGCTCCCGCGACGGCGAGCCCGGGGAGTGCGCCGACGAAGGCCGGAGCGACGCCGGCACCGACCGCCCAATCATCTGCCGGGACGCCGCGCGCCGATGCGCCCCAGGATGACGTCGCGCCGCCTCCGCCGGGGACCGCGCCGTCGCTGACGTCCCCGACGTCGCCCGCGGGGCTCGCGACGGACGCCGTCGAGGCAGCCGGCGCTGCAGCGGTCGCCGGACCCGCGGCCGTCGACGCGCAAGCCGGGACGCCGGCGGCGGAGCATCCGTCGGCGGCAGACCCGGATGGGAAGCGCGTGCGCGCGAAGCACGACGCCCCCGTCGAGTCCGTCCAGCGTGCCGGCCAGCCCGAGACCGAGCCCGTGGTCGCGGCCGCGCGCGACGGCCTGCCGCACGACCCGCACCTCGACCGACGCTCGGCGCGCGAGTCCGGGCTCGACGCTGCGGACTCGCCCGCCGCGCGGGCGGCTGCGCCCGCGGACGGCACGGCCCCCGACGCCGCGCCGCCGGCCGCGGCGCGTGCGGAGGGCCGCGCCGCGCCCGCGCGCGAGCCGGCTCCGTCGGACGCTCTCCCGCCGCGCACCGCCGACGCCGTCCACCAGGTGGAGCGGCTGGTCCGGCTCGACGAGCTCCGCCCGCGATCGGTCCACGACGGCGGGGACATGCGCCTCGAGCTGTCGCCGGACGGCCTCGGCCCGATCGAGGTCCGGGTCTCCGTTCGCGACGACGCCGTGCATGCGAGCCTCGTCGCGCAGCACGACCACGCGCGCGAGGCGCTCGAGCTCCATCGCCCCGCGCTGGAGGCGGCGCTCGGACGGTCGAACCTCCGCCTCGAGGGCTTCACGGTCGGCCTCGGCGAGCATGGGCAGAACGCGCCGGGAGGCACCCCGGGCGGTCGCCGGCCGCCGGCCGCGGATGCGGCGCGTCCGGCCGAACCGACCCCGCAACCCCCGCCGGACGCCCCGCGCCCGGGCGGGCTCAGCCTGCGCGCATGATGCCGGAGAGAGGACATCGATGACGACCACCGACGCCGTCTCCAACTCGGTGCTGCAGAGCCTCGCCTCGCAGGGCGCCTCGACGGCTCCGGCCACCCCCACGACGGGCAACCAGACGCTCTCGCAGGCGGACTTCCTGCAGCTCTTCGTCGCCCAGCTCCAGAACCAGGACCCGCTCTCGCCGCTCGATCCGGACCAGATGTCGGCGCAGCTCGCGCAGTTCGCGAGCCTCGAGCAGCTGACCGGCGTGAACACCCGCTTGGACAGCCTGACGAGCGTCGCCCGGAGCTCGGTGATCGACCTGATCGGAAAGCAGGTCCAGTTCGACGGAAACCAGCTCGCGATCACCAACGGGCAGGCGTCGTCGATGAACTACACGCTCGCGAATCAGGCGTCGACGGTCACCGCGACCGTCCAGGCGGCCGACGGGTCGACCGTCCGCGTCGTCGATCTCGGCGCGCAGGGCACCGGCGCGCACGTCTTCCAGTTCGACGGCAGGAGCGACACTGGCGCGGCCCTGCCGGACGGCACCTACACGGTCAACATCACCGCCACCGGGACCGATCAGACCACCCCGGTGCAGGTGACGATGGCGAGCCAGGGCACCGTGAGCGGCATCGACTTCTCCGTCGATCCGCCGGTCGTCCTGGTGGGCAGTCTTCGTATACCGCTCGCCCAGGTCGGCCAGGTGAACCTGGGTGGCACATCGACGGGCCAAGGCTCGTAAAGGAGGATCCATGGCACTCTTCAGCGCACTGTCGATCGGGGAGAGCGGGCTCGCCGACCAGGGAGCCGCCCTGTCCGTCATCGGCAACAACATCGCGAACGTCAGCACGGTCGGCTTCAAGGCGAGCCGCACCGAGTTCGCCGATCTCCTCTCCGCCGAGGGCGGAGGCGACGTCGGCAAGATCGGCCTCGGCGCCCGCGTGAGCGACGTGCGGACGCTCTTCACGCAGGGCTCGATCGAGGCGACCGGCCGCAACCTCGACCTCGCGATCCAGGGCGACGGCTTCTTCGTACTGGGCGACGGTCAGGGCCAGCTCTTCACGCGCGCCGGGAGCATGCAGCTCGACCCGTCGCAGGGGATCATCTACGTCGAGGGCAAGCCGCTGCTCGGCACGCCGCTCGACGTGAACGGGAACCCGACCGGGAGCCTGACGCCCGTGACGCTCGCCAACAGCACGTCCCAGGCACAGGCGACCACCACCGCCACGCTGCACGGGAACCTGCCCGCTAGCGACGCCGTCAACGGCACGGCCTTCGACACGGTCACCCCGTCGTTCGCGAACGCGTTCGCGGCGAGCAACGATCCCTACTCGATCCGCGTCTACGATTCGCTCGGCGCCGCACACGACGTGTCGGTCTTCTTCAAGAAGACGGGCGCCAACACGTGGGACGTCCACATGGGGGTCGATGCGGGCGAGACCGGCGGCACCGCGGGGCAGCTCCAGCTGATCGGGAGCGCCTCGATCTCCTTCAACCCCGACGGCTCGTTCGGGGGCGTCACGGCGGGCAGCCTCTCCAGCAACGTGACGTTCTCCGGGGCGAACGCGCAGACGGTCACGCTGAACCTGGGAACGGCGGGACAGCTCGACGGCATGACCCAGTTCGCGTCGCCGTTCGGCGTCGCGTCGGTCTCGCAGGACGGCTTCGGCGCCGGCAGCCTCGCGAGCGTCGACGTCAACGCGCAGGGCATCGTGACCGCGACGTACGACAACGGTCAGACGCGCGAGCTCTACCAGCTCGCGCTGGCGCACTTCAACGCGCCCGAAGGGCTCCAGCCGATCGGCAACCAGCTCTACCGGGCGACCATCGACTCGGGCGACCCCGCGATCGGCGCCCCGGGCTCGCAGGGCAACGGGACGATCGTCGCCTCGTCGCTCGAGCAGTCGAACGTGCAGCTCGCGCAGGAGTTCATCAATCTGATCAGCACCCAGCGGGCCTTCCAGGCCAACACGCGCACGATCACGGCGAGCGACACGATGCTCGGCGATCTGCTCAACATCATCCGGTAGCGACGGACGAACGCGGCCGGCGCGGCGGCCCCGGGGTCAAAATCCGCCCCCGGCGCGCCGCCGCTCGGCCAAACTCTTGACCGTCGCCCGCCCGCCGGCCACGCGCCGGCACGCCCACGCGGCCGCGGCCCGTGGCACATCGGTTGCTCCTGCACTGGCGCCGCGCGCCGAGCGCGCCGGGAGGAGCGATGGGGGAGGAGACCGGGCAGGCGGAGGCCAAGGCGGTGGAGACCGCGGAGGCGGCGCCCAAGAAGGGCGGCGGGAAGCTGCTCGTCATCGTCGCCGGTGCGCTCCTCGGGCTCGGCGGCACCGGTGCGGCGGCGTGGCGCTTCGGCCTCCTGTCGCACGCCGCGCCCGCCCAGGCGAAGGAGGAGGCGAAGGACGAGAAGCCCGCGGTCGGCGCGCTCCTCCCGCTCGACCCGTTCATCGCCAACCTCGCCGACGAGGACGGCAAGCGGTACCTCAAGGCGACGCTGCAGGTCGAGTTCTTCAGCGCGCAGGTGCCCGCCGACTTCAGCGCGCGCATGCCGCTCATGCGCGATCTCCTCCTCACGCTCTTCACGAGCAAGCTCTTCTCCGAGATCCGCACCCCGCAGGGGAAGGCGCTGCTGCGCGACGAGATCATCAACCGGATGAACCGCGCGCTCAGCAAGGACCTCGTGAAGGCGGTCTACTTCACGGAATTCATCGTCCAGTGAGCGCCGCACTGCGACGCCCGAGCCGAGGTCGACGATGAGCCAGATCCTGTCTCCGGAGGAGGTGAACGCGCTCTTGAAGGGCGTCGCCGACGGCGAGATCGCCGCGGGCGGCGCGGGGAGCCCGCCGCGCGGCGTGCGCATGATCGATCTCACCAGCCAGGAGCGGAACCTGCGGGGACGGCTCCCGGGCCTGGAGCTCGTGCTCGACCGCTTCGTCCGCGCGCTCCGGCCGTCGCTCGGCGCCTTCTTCGGGCGGATCCCGGACGTGACGGTGAACGCCCTCGAGGTCGTGAAGCTCGGGCGCCTCACGGAGCGACTGACGCGGCCGATGAGCCTCCAGCTGTTCCGCATGCTGCCGCTCCGCGGGCACGGGATGGTGGTGCTCCGCGAGCCGCTCGTCGGGACGCTCCTGCAGGTCTTCTTCGGCGGGAGCCTCGCGCGGAAGGCTCCGGTCACCGACCGCGAGCTCTCGGCGATCGAGCAGCGCGCGCTCGAGCGCTTCGGCACGCGCGTGCTCGCGGATCTGCGCGAGGCCTGGCGGCCGATCGCCGAGCTCGATCTCGCCCTCCTGCGCTCCGAGACGAACCCCGCGTTCGCGTCGATCGCGGGGCCGCAGGATCTGATCGTGCAGCTCGACCTGCGCGTCGTCGCCGAGGGCGCGGAGGAGGCGACCCTCTCGATCTGCCTTCCCAACGCCTCCCTCGAGCCGCTCCGGACGCGCCTCCAGGCGACGCCGGGCGAGGCCAACGAGCCGCCCGCCGCCGCGTGGGGCGAACGGCTGCGCACGGTGCTCGCGGACGCGGAGCTCGAGGTGGCGGCCGAGCTCGGCACGCGTCGCATGAGCGTGCGCGACGTCGTCGCGCTCGCGCCGGGCGACGTGATCCCGCTCGGCACGGGGCGCGAGGGCCCGGTCGTGGTGCGGGTCGAGGGGCGGCCGCGGTTCGTCGGCGCACCGGGGATGTCGGGGGGCAGCAACGCCGTCCGCGTGACGGCACGGGTCTGAGGAGACGACCATGGCGGAAACCACGGGCGAGGCCCAGGCGGGCGGAGCGGCCGGCGCGACGCCGCCGCGGAACTTCGACCTTCTGCTCGACGTCCCGCTCGAGGTGACGGTCGAGATCGGACGCGCCCGGATCGCGATCCGCGATCTGCTGCAGCTCGGCGCCGGATCGGTGGTGGAGCTCGCGAAGCTCGCCGGCGAGCCGCTCGACGTCCTCATCAACGGACGCCCGATCGCCCGCGGCGAGGCGGTCATGGTGAACGACAAGTTCGGCGTGCGGCTGACCGACGTTGCCAGCCCGTCGGAGCGGATCGCGGGACTCAAGTGACGACGCTGGTCGCAACCGCGGTCGGCGGCGCGCTCGTCGCGGCCGGCCTCTGGCTCGTGCGCGGCCGGCGCGCGGTCGGCGTGCACGGCAACCCGATCCGTGTGGTGACGAGCCGCTACCTCGGGGCGAAGCGCTTCCTCACGATCGTCGAGGTGGACGGCGAGCGTCTCCTCCTCGGGCTCGCGGGGGACCACGTCTCGCTGGTCACGCGCCTCCCGGGCACGACGTCCGTCGGAGACGGCGCGTGAGCCAGCTCCTGCCCTCGGTCGCGCTGCAGATCGGCGGTGGCGAGCACGCGGCGACGACGGTCCAGATCGTCGCGCTCCTGACCGTGCTGTCGCTCGCACCGGCCATCCTCGTCACGCTGACCGCCTTCGTCCGCATCGTGATCGTGCTGTCCTTCCTCCGCCAGGCGGTCGGGACGCAGACCATGCCGCCGAACCAGGTGATCGTGTCGCTCGCGCTGTTCCTCACGTTCTTCGTGATGCTGCCGACGCTGCGCGAGATGAACGAGCAGGCCGTCACGCCCTACCAGCGCAACGAGATCGGCGACACCGAGGCCCTGCGCCGCGCGTACGATCCGCTCCGCCGCTTCATGCTGCGGCAGACGCGGGAGAAGGACCTCGCGCTCTTCGTCGGCGCGACGGGCGCCCCGCGCCCCGAGACCGCGGCCGACGTCCCGCCGCAGGCCCTCATGCCGGCCTTCCTCATCTCCGAGCTGAAGACGGCCTTCCAGATGGGGTTCCTGATCTACGTGCCGTTCCTGATCCTCGACATGGTGATCGCCTCGATCCTCACCTCGATGGGCATGATGATGCTCCCGCCGGCGCTCATCTCGCTGCCCTTCAAGCTCATGCTCTTCGTGCTGGTGGACGGCTGGAACGTGCTGACGGGCTCGATCGTGCAGAGCTTCCGCTGACCGGGAGGACGACGTGGGCGTCGAGACGGTGATCGGGATAGGTCGGAGCGCGCTCGAGCTGACGCTGGCGCTGGCGGGACCCGTGCTCCTCTTCGGGCTCGTCGCCGGCCTCACGGTGAGCATCTTCCAGGCGATGACGCAGATCCACGAGATCACGCTCACGTTCATCCCGAAGATCGTGGCGACGGCGGCCGCGCTCGTCCTCTTCGGCCCCTGGATGCTCGCGCGGCTGATCAGCTTCACGACGACGCTCTTCCAGAACCTGCCGGGGTACGTGCGCTGACCATGGCGGTGCCGGACCCGACCATGTTCCTCCTCGTCCTTGCCCGGCTGGCCGGGCTGCTCGGGACGGCCCCCGTCCTCGGCGATGCCCGCGTCCCGATCCGGGTGCGCGCGGGGTTCGCGGTGATTTTCGCGGCGGCGCTCGCGCCCGCGGTGGCGACGCCCGAGGCGCTCCCGACGACGCTCTGGGGGCTTGCCGGCGCGCTGGCGGTCGAGACGGGCCTCGGCGCGATGCTCGGGTTCGTCGCGCAGCTCGTCTTCGCGGGCGTCGAGCTCGGCGGTCAGCTGGCGGGCATCCAGATGGGGTTCGGTCTCGACACGATCGTCGACCCGCAGACCCGGGGGCGCATCACCGTCGTCGCGCAGTGGCAGCAGCTCCTCGCGATGCTCGTCTTCCTCGCGCTCGACGTCCACCACCTCCTGATCCGTGCCCTGCTCGCGAGCTTCCAGACCGCGCCGCCCGGGGGGCTCGTCCTGAGCGGCGTCGGGCTCGGCGCCGCGATCGGGCTCTCCGGGGAGCTGTTCGCGATCGGGGTACGCATCGCGGCGCCCGTGATGATCGCGCTGCTTCTCACGAACGGCGCGCTCGGCGTGCTGGCGCGGACGATCCCGCAGCTGAACGTCTTCGTCGTCGGCTTCCCGGTGAACGTCGGCGTCGGGCTCGTCGTGATGGGAGCGTCGCTGCCGTTCACCTTCCGGCTGCTGGCCGCACACTTCGGGGAGCTCGAGCCGACGCTCGCGGCGATGGTCCGGGGGCTCGCCCATGGCTGACAGCTTCGAACGCACCGAACGCGCGACCGAGAAGCGACGGGGGGAGGCGCGCAGGCGCGGGCAGATCGCCGTCTCGTCGGAGGTGAGCCCGGTCGCCGTGCTGCTGGCCGCGCTCGCCCTCGCCGCCTGGGGCGCGCCCCTCGTCCTCGATCGAAGCCGGCTCGTCCTGTCCAGCTGGCTCGCCAGCGTCGGCCCCGCCGCAATCCACGACGATGCGGCCTGGCCCCCGATCGCCGGCGCGCTGCTCCAGATCGGGACGGTGCTCGCCCCGTTCTTCCTGACGATCGCGGCGGTGGGCGCCGGGGCGATGATCGCGCAGGTCGGCTGGTCGATGAACCCCGAGCTCCTGGCCCCCGACCCGGGACGAGTGAGCGTCGCCAAGGGCGCGAAGCGGATCTTCTCGGCCAACGGCGCGGTCAACCTCGTGAAGGCGGTCGTGAAGATCCTGGTCGTGCTCGGCGTCGCGTATCGCGTGCTCCTCCGGACCGGTCTCGACGGGATCGCCGCGCCCGGCATGAGCCTCGACACGATCCTCGCCTTCACCGGCCTCGGGCTCCGCCGGCTCTTCCTCGCCATGGCGCTCGCGCTCGGCGCGCTCGGCGTCGCCGACTACCTCTGGCAGCGGTGGCGGCACGAGCAGGGCCTCAAGATGACGCGGCAGGAGGTGAAGGAGGAGCACAAGGAGACGGAGGGCAATCCGCAGGTGAAGCTGCGCTTCCGGCGCGCGCACCGCGAGATCGCGCGGCGGCGGATGCTGGCCGACGTGCGGGGTGCGGACGTCGTCCTCACGAACCCGGTCCACGTCGCGGTCGCGCTCCGCTACCGCGCCGCCGAGATGACCGCGCCGCAGGTGGTGGCCAAGGGCGCCGGCGAGCTCGCGCAGCGGATCAAGGACGCCGCCCGGAGCGCGGGCATCCCGATCGTCGAGCGGCGGGCGCTCGCGCGCGCGCTGTTCAAGTCGGTCGCGGTGGGCGCGGAGATCCCGCCCGCGCTGTACCGCGCAGTGGCGGAGATCCTGGCCTACATCTACTCCGTGCGGGCGCGGGCCGCGGCGAGGGAGGCGCGCTAGCCGATGGCGACCGCTGCGCTGCCCCGCCCCGCGACGCCGAGCGCGCCGTTCGACGTGCCGACCGGCGAGCTCGTCATCCCGCTCGCGCTCGTCGCGGTGGTGGTGATCATGGTGATCCCGCTGCCGCCGTTCCTGATCGACCTGCTGCTCGCGGTGTCGATCTCGCTCGCGCTGATCATCCTCGTCGTCAGCATGTACACGCAGCGGCCGCTCGAGTTCTCGACGTTCCCGTCCGTGCTCCTGGTCGTGACGCTCTTCCGGCTCGCGCTGAACGTCGCGTCGACGCGGCTGATCCTCCTCCACGGACACGAGGGCTCGTCCGCCGCCGGGCACGTGATCCAGGCGTTCGGGAACTTCGTGGTCGGCGGGAGCTACGTCGTCGGCCTGGTCGTCTTCCTGATCCTGGTGGTCATCAACTTCGCGGTCATCACGAAGGGCGCGGGCCGCATCGCCGAGGTGGCGGCGCGCTTCACCCTGGATGCGATGCCGGGCAAGCAGCTGGCGATCGACGCGGACCTGAACAGCGGGCTCGTCACCGAGAAGGAGGCCCGCGCGCGGCGTCGCGCCATCGAGGAGGAGGCCGACTTCTACGGCGCGATGGACGGCGCGAGCAAGTTCGTGCGCGGCGACGCCATCGCCGGTCTGGTGATCGCGGGCATCAACATCCTGGGCGGGTTCTTCATCGGCGTGGTGCAGCAGGGCGCGGACATCCAGACCGCCGCCCAGACGTACACGATTCTCACGATCGGTGACGGGCTCGTCTCCCAGCTGCCCGCACTGCTCGTGTCGACGGCGGCGGGCATCATCGTGACGCGCGCCGCGTCGGGTGCGGATCTCGGGTCGGAAGTCGCCGGGCAGCTCCTCATGAGCCCGCGCGTGCTGTGGCTCGTGAGCGGCATCCTCGGCGCGTTCGCGCTGCTCCCCGGGCTCCCGTTCCTGCCGTTCGTCGCGCTCGCGGGCGCGACCGGCGGTCTCGCGATCACCAGCCGGTCGGCCGAGCGGACGAGCGGGAGCCCCGAGGCCGACGTCCCGGCCGTGCGCCCGAAGGAGGAGAAGCCGGAAGCGCTCCTGCCGCTCGACGTGATGGAGCTCGAGGTGGGCTTCGAGCTCGTGCCGCTCGTCGAGGGGAGCGGCGCGGGGCCCGGCGGTGATCTGGTGGGGCGCATCCGGAGTCTCCGCCGGCAGCTCGCGCTCGAGATGGGCTTCATCGTCCCGCCGATCCACATCCGCGACAACCTCCAGCTCGCGCCGAGCGAGTACGTCGTCCTGCTGAAGGGCGTCGAGGTGGCGCGCGGCGAGGTGCGCGCGGGACAGAGCCTCGCGATCAACCCGGGGACGGTCGAGGCCACGGTCCCCGGCGTCCCGACGCGGGAGCCCGCCTTCGGCCTCGATGCGCTCTGGATCACGTCGCAGGAGCGCGAGCGCGCGCAGCTCGCGGGGTACACGGTCGTCGATGCGGCCACCGTGATCGTGACCCATCTCACGGAGATCGTCCGCCGCAACGCGCACGAGCTGCTCGGTCGCCAGGAGGTCCAGCAGCTGCTCGATCGGGTCGCGAAGACCCAGCCGAAGCTGGTCGAGGAGCTGGTGCCGCAGCTGCTCTCCGTCGGCGCCATCCAGCGGGTGCTCCAGAACCTGCTGCGCGAGAGCGTCTCGGTACGCGACCTCGTGACGATCCTCGAGTCGCTCGCGGACCATGCCCCACGCTCGAAGGACGTCGACACCCTCGCCGAGCACGCGCGACAGGCGCTCGGGCGGTCGATCACGCGACGCTTCGTCGCCGCCGACGGCACCCTCGTCATCCTGACGCTCGCGGCCGACGTGGAGCGGCACCTGCTCGGGGCGCTCCATCGCGGCGAGGACGGCTCGACGCTCGCGCTCGAGCCGGGCGTGGCGCAGCGCCTGCTCGCGCGGCTCGGTGGGTGGATGGAACGTTTCGCGCGCCAGCAGGTCTCGCCGCTCCTCCTCTGCTCCGCGCCGCTCCGCATGCACGTGCGGCGTCTCGTGGAGCGGGTGCTGCCGAACCTCGCCGTGATCTCGCCGGAGGAGATCGCGGCCAACGTCCGCATCCGATCGATCGGAGTGGTGACGCTCGATGAGAACTAGACGGTTCAGCGGGGCGACGATGCAGGAGGCCCTGCGGGCCGTGAAGGCGGCCCTCGGCGCCGACGCGGTGATCCTCGAGACCGCGGAGGTGGGCGGCGCGGTGACCGTCACGGCCGCGGGCCCGCCGGACGAGCCCGCCGCGGCACCCGTGGCCGCCGCGCCGCGCGCGTCGCGGCCCGTCGCGCCGGAGGGTGATCTCGCGGGCGAGCTGCGCGCGCTCGTCGGCGTGGTGCGCGACCTCGTGCACGAGCACCGCCGCCAGCAGACGCCCGTGTTCGCGCCGGAGCTCCAGCGACTGCACCGCGTCCTCCTCGCGCAGGGAGTCGACGGCGTCATCGCGGGCGCGCTGGTGCGCGAGACGGCCGAGCGCCTCGGACCCGGGATGGCGCTCGACGCGGCGCTCGCGGGGGCGCTCGCCGGCGAGCCGCCCGCAGCCGCCCGCCAGCGCGTGCGGCTCCTCATCGGCCCGCCGGGCGACGGAAAGACCATGACGCTCGCGAAGCTCGCGGCGCAGGCCCGCCGCGGCGGCCGGCGCGTGCGGCTCATCACCGCCGACACCTACCGCATCGGCGCGGTGGCGGAGGTGGAGACGTACGGCCGCGCGCTCGGGGCACGCGTCGACGTCGTGGCGGGCGCCGACGAGCTCGTGCGGGCGCTCGCGGACGCCGAGGACGCGGACCTCGTCCTGGTCGACACGCCGGGAGTCGGCCCGGGACAGACGGCCGAGCTCGCGGAGCTCGGCGCGCTCGTCGACGCCGCCGGCGCCGCGGCGAGCCGGACGCTCGTCGCGAGCGCGGCCACCGGAAGCTGCGCCGCCGAGCGGACGTGTCAGGCGTTCGCGGCTCTCCGGCCCGACGCGTGCGTGCTGACGAAGCTCGACGTCGCCCCCGGCGGCGCGATGCTGGCGATGCTCTGGCGGCACGGGGTCCCGGTCTCGCACGTCGCGACGGGCCGGCGCATCCCCGACGACCTGCAATCAGCGACACCCGACCGGCTGGCGAGCTGCGTGCTGGCCTCGTGAGGCGAGTGAGACGGATCATGGCGGAGACGGCGACCGACTTGGCAAGCGCCCAGACCGCGAGCGCGGCGGGCGAACCGCTGCGCGTGATCGCGGTCGCGAGCGGCAAGGGCGGGGTGGGGAAGACGAACCTGGCGGCGAACGTCGCCGTGGCGCTCGCCCGGCAGGGGCTCCGCGTGTGCGTGGTCGACGCCGACCTCGGCCTCGCGAACCTCGACGTGGTCTTCGGGCTCGCGCCCCGGATGAGCCTGCTCCACGTGATCCGCGGCGAGCGGCGCCTCGCGGAGGTCATCGTGGACGGGCCCGCGGGCGTGCGCATCGTCCCGGCGGCGAGCGGTGTCGAGGAGCTGACGGCGCTCGGGGCCGCCGACCGCATCCGGCTGCTCGACGAGGTGGACGGGCTCGACGTCGGCCTCGACGTGCTGCTGATCGACACGGCGGCCGGGATCTCGGGGAACGTGCTCTACTTCACGGCTGCCGCCGCCGAGGCGCTGGTCATCATCACCCCCGAGCCCACGTCACTCACCGACGCCTACGGCCTGATCAAGGTGCTCGCGACGCGGTATGGGCGACGCGAGTTCCTCGTCGCCGTCAACATGGCGGCGGGTGCTGCGGATGCCGAGACGGCCTTCGGCCGGCTCGCTCGCGTGACGGAGCGCTTTCTCGGGGTGCGTCTCGAGTACCAGGGCTACGTGCCGCTCGACGACGCGCTCCCGCGCGCCGTCCGCGCGCAGACGCCGGTGGTGCTGGCAGCGCCGTCGGCCCCCGCGAGCCTGGCGCTCGTGCAGCTCGCACGACGCCTCGGTGGCCGGCCGGGGACCGGACCGAACGGCGGCCTGCAGTTCTTCTTCCGCCGGCTCCTCGAGGAGGGCAGGGGATGAGGGCGTCGGGATACGCGGCACAGAGCCGTGGCCGGGCAGGCGCCGCCGCCGTGCCGGCCCGCGTGGCGCTCACCGGAACGCAGGAGGAGGTGCTCAGGCGGCACCTCCCGCTCGTCAAGCGCGTGGTGCAGCGGCTCGCTGCCCGCAAGCCGCCGCACATCGAGCTCGACGACCTCGTCTCGTGGGGGATCGTCGGCCTGCTCGACGCGATGGGGAAATACGACCCGCGGAAGGAGGCGTCCTTCTCGACCTACGCCCAGTTCCGCATCCGCGGCGCGATCCTCGACCATCTCCGCTCGCTCGACTGGGTGCCGCGCAGCGTGCGCCAGAAGGCGAGCCTGATCGAGAAGACCGCCCACACGCTCGAGGGGGCGCTCGGGCGGCCGCCGACGGAGGACGAGATCGCCGAGGAGCTCGGGATGTCGCTCGAGACGTACCAGGACCTCCTGACGCGCGTCGGCGAGATGAGCCTCTTCAGCCTGGAGGAACTCGGCTTCGGCTCGGCCGAGGAGCGTCTCCGGCTCGACAAGCGCCTGGACGAGGGCGACGTCGATCCCCTCGGGGCACTGCTCACGCAGGAGCGCATCCATCTGGTGGCGGAGGCGATCGGGCGCCTGCCGGAGCGCGAGAAGCTGGTCGTCACCCTCTACTATCACGAGGAGCTCACCATGAAGGAGGTGGGCGCGGTGCTCGGGCTCACCGAGTCCCGCGTGTCCCAGCTCCACTCGCAGGCGATGCTGCGCCTGAAGGCGCCGCTCAGCCGGCACTTCGGCGGGAAGGACGAGGAGAAATGACGCCGAGCTCCTCGATCGATCCGCGCGCCCCGGCTCCGCTCCCGGCCGGCGCGGCCGTCGATCCCGCGGGCCGCGGAGGCGCGCGGGGACGCGGCCCGCAGAATCGGCGCCGGCCCGTCCGTCGCGAGGCGCCGCCCGAGGTGGAGGAGGATCCGGAGACGCCCGCGCCGCCGGCCCCGGGCCGGGTCGACATCCTCGCGTAGCGCGGGGGGAAGGAAGGACGCGATGCAAGTGTTGCTGGTCGTCACGACGGTCCTCGATCTCGCCGCCGTCGGCGCGCTCTGCTGGTTTCTCCGGCGGACCGACCGCGAGCGCGACGCGGCGCTCGCGGAGGGGCGCGCCGCCCTCGAGCGCCTGCGCGGCGATCTCGCGCAGCTCGTGAGCGACGCGGAGACGCGGGCGCGGGTGCTGGAGGAGAGCCTCGGCACCCGGATCGAGGGCGCGACGCGGAGCGCGAGCGACCTCCTCGTGCGCCGGCCCGGCGCCGATGCCGCTGAGGCGCGGCTCCTCCGCGACCTCGACATGAGCTTCGGCGAGGCGCGGCGGGCATGACGCGGCAGGAGTTGCCCGTGTGCGGCACGAGTCGCCCGGTCCCCAGACGAGCCGACGCGGGCGCCGCCGTGGCACCACGATTGCTCGTGCAACGCGTGCCCGCATGAACCGCGCCGTCTACACCATCACTTCCGGCGGCATCGCCGCGCTCGACCGCCTCGAGATGGTCTCGCAGAACCTCGCGAACGCGTCGACGGCGGGCTACAAGGCCTCGCGGCTCGTCTTCCGC
>CAZLYE010000500.1:0-3258 GCA_964562865.1 uncultured Binatia bacterium (SeqCode)
GACATAATACGCGAGCAGAACAAGGAGCACGAGAAGAAGCTAGAGGTCCGGGAGACCGGCATGGTCCTCTCGGCCGGCGACGTCATCGCCCGCATCAACGGGCTCGACCGCGCCGCGGCCGGCGAGCTGATCGAGTTCCCGCACGGCGTCTACGGCATCGTGCTGAACCTCGAGGAGGACAACGTCGGCGCCGCCGTCATGGGTGAGCAGCAGGTGGTGAAGGAGGGCGACGAGGTCCGGCGGACGGGGCGGATCGCCGAAGTCCCCGTGGGCGAGGCGCTGCTCGGGCGCGTCGTCAACGCGCTCGGGCAGCCGGAGGACGGCAAGGGGCCGATCAAGACGACGGAGACCCGGCGCATCGAGCTGAAGGCCCCGGGCATCGTCGTCCGCCAGCCCGTGAAGGAGCCGTTGCAGACGGGCATCAAGGCGATCGACGCCATGATCCCGATCGGCCGCGGCCAGCGCGAGCTCATCATCGGCGACCGGCAGACGGGGAAGACCGCGATCGCGCTCGACACGATCATCAACCAGCGCGGCGGCGACGTGCAGTGCTTCTACGTCGCGATCGGCCAGAAGCGCTCGACCGTCGCGCAGGTGGTCGACAAGCTCGCCCGCGAGGGCGCCATGGACTACACGACGGTCGTCCTCGCGTCGGCGTCCGATCCGGCGCCCCTCCAGTACATCGCCCCGTACACCGGATGCAGCATGGGCGAGTACTTCCGCGACAGCGGCCGGCACGCGCTCGTCATCTACGACGACCTCTCGAAGCACGCGACGGCGTACCGCCAGCTCTCGCTCCTCCTCCGGCGCCCGCCGGGTCGCGAGGCGTATCCCGGCGACGTGTTCTACCTCCACTCGCGGCTGCTCGAGCGGGCGGCCAAGATGAGCGATCAGCGCGGCGGTGGGTCGCTCACCGCGCTCCCGATCATCGAGACGCAGGCCGGCGACGTCTCCGCGTACATCCCGACCAACGTGATCTCGATCACCGACGGCCAGATTTTCCTCGAGTCCGACCTCTTCTACTCGGGCGTCCGGCCCGCCGTGAACGTCGGTATCTCGGTGTCGCGGGTCGGCGGCAACGCGCAGATCAAGGCGATGAAGAAGGTGGCGGGGCCGCTGCGTCTGGAGCTCGCGCAGTACCGCGAGATGGCCGCGTTCGCCCAGTTCGGGTCCGACCTGGACGCCGCGACCAAGCGCCAGCTCGACCGGGGCCAGCGCCTGGTCGAGGTGATGAAGCAGGGGCAGTTCGCCCCGCAGCCGGTCGAGAAGCAGATCACCATCATCTACGCCGCGACGAACGGCCATCTGGACGCGCTGCCGGTGGCCGCGATCCAGCGCTACGAGCGGGAGCTCTACCCCTTCCTCGAGGCGAAGCACGCGGACACCCTGAAGCTCGTCCGCGAGAAGCGGGACCTGACGGACGAGGTGAAGGCGCAGCTCGACCGCTCCCTCGGCGACTTCGGGGAGCTCTTCAAGCCCTGAATCCATGCCGAGCCTGAAGGCCCTGCGGAAGCGCATAGCGACCGTCCGCTCGACGCAGCAGATCACCAAGGCGATGAAGATGGTCGCCGCCGCGAAGCTCCGGCGGGCCCAGGAGGCGGCCGAGCGCGCGCGACCGTATGCGGCCAAGCTGAGCGAGATGTTCGGCGCCGTCGCCGCGGGGGTCGAGCCGGAGGCCCACCCGCTGCTCGCACGCCGTCCGGAGCGCCGGATCGACCTCCTCGTCGTCACCAGCGACCGCGGCCTGTGCGGCGGCTACAACGCGAACCTCCTCCGCTTCGCCGAGGGCTTCGTGCGCGAGCGGGGCGGGGTCGAGACGGGGCTCGCGGTCGTCGGACGGAAGGGGCTCGAATACTATCGACGCCGCTCCCGCCGGATCGTCCTCCAACGCCTCGGCATCCTCGCCGAGCCCGCTCACGTGATCGCGGCCGAGCTCTCCGCCGAGCTCGTCCGACGCTTCACCGCGGAGGAGACCGACGCGGTCTACCTGGTGTACACGCGATTTCGCTCGGCCATCTCGCAGGTCCCCACGGCCGTGCCGCTCCTCCCCGTCGCCCCCCCATCGAGCGACGGACCTCCGGCGGACTACATCTTCGAGCCCGAGCGCCCCGCCCTGCTCGCGCGTCTCCTTCCGCGCTACGTCGAGGCGCTCATCACGCAGGCGCTGCTCGAGGCGGTGGCGAGTGAGCACGGCGCCCGGATGACCGCGATGGACAGCGCCACCAACAACGCCTCCGACATGATGGACCGGCTCACGCTCTCGATGAACCGGGCACGCCAGGCGACGATCACGAAGGAGCTCATGGAGATCGTCTCGGGCGCCGAGGCCCTGAAAGGATAACCCGCTTCATGCCGAGCATCGGACGCATCACGCAGGTGATCGGACCCGCCGTCGACGTCGAGTTCCCCGACGGCAGCGTCCCGGCCATCTACAACGCCCTCCAGATCACGAACCCCGCGATCGACGACAAGCCCTGGAACCTGATCGTCGAGGTGGCGCTGCACCTCGGCGAGAAGACGGTCCGCACGATCGCGATGGACTCGACGGACGGCCTCACGCGGGGCCAGGAGGTGCGCGACACCGGGGACGTCATCTCGGTCCCGGTCGGCGAGGCGACGCTCGGCCGCATCATGAACGTGGTCGGCGCGCCGGTCGACGAGCGCGGCCCCATCGCGGCCGCGAAGCGCTACCCGATCCATCGCGACCCGCCCGCCTTCACCGAGCAGGAGACGCAGGTGCAGGCGTTCGAGACCGGCATCAAGGTGGTCGACCTGCTGGCACCCTACCAGCGCGGCGGGAAGATCGGCCTCTTCGGCGGGGCCGGCGTCGGCAAGACCGTCATCATCATGGAGCTCATCAACAACGTCGCGAAGCAGCACGGCGGCGTGTCGGTGTTCGGGGGCGTCGGCGAGCGCACGCGCGAGGGGAACGACCTCTACCTCGAGATGCAGGAGTCGAAGCTCTCCGACGGGAACCCGGTCATCTCCCGCGCCGCCCTCGTCTACGGGCAGATGAACGAGCCGCCCGGCGCGCGCGCCCGCGTCGGCCTCACGGCGCTCACCATGGCCGAGTACTTCCGCGACGAGCAGGGCAAGGACGTGCTCCTCTTCATCGACAACATCTTCCGCTTCGTGCAGGCGAACTCCGAGGTGTCCGCCCTCCTCGGCCGCATGCCGTCCGCCGTCGGCTACCAGCCGACGCTCGGGACCGACATCGGCGAGCTCCAGGAGCGTATCACGACGACGAAGAAGGGCTCG
>CAZLYE010000501.1:0-7332 GCA_964562865.1 uncultured Binatia bacterium (SeqCode)
CCCGGGGGGGGCTTGGGGGCCCCTCGGGCGGCCCTCCGGCGCCGCCCCCCACGGGTCGGCGTGGCCCCCCGCCCCCACGCCCGGGCCGCTGACCGACCCCCGCAGCCGCGACGGCTCAGCGACCGATCAGCGCGGGACGTCCCGCAGCCCGGGCCGCCGCGAGTTCACGAGGCACGCCATGTTCCCGGGCGGGTGACGGTTCTCGTGCATGAGCTGGTGCACGTGGGGGATCTGCTCGAAGGTGAAGGTCTCCGAGAGGCACGGGTCGACCTTCCCGGCGGCGACCAGGTCGTTCAGCGCCCGTGCCTGATCGTCGTTGGCGAAGTGCGACCCCTGGAAGCGCTTCTGCCGCATCCAGAGATAACGGAGGTCCGCGACCGCGTTGTACCCCGTCGTCCCGGCGCAGATGACCACCATGCCACCCGTGTCGCAGACGAAGATCGAGGTGGGGACCGTGTCCTCGCCCGGGTGCTCGAAGACGATGCGCGGGTTCTGGCGCGACCCGACGATCTCCCAGAGCGCCGCCCCGAAGGCACGCGCGCCCTTCAGCCACTCGCCATAGGCGACCGTGTCCTTCCAGTGGGGGAGCATGCCCCAGTGGGAGAAGCGCTTGCGGTTGATGCAGCCCTTCGCGCCGAGCCGCGTGCAGAACTCGATCTTGTCGTCGCTCGAGATGACCGCCACCGGGATGCCGCCCATCTCGCGCGCGATCTGGATCGCCTGACAGCCGAGCCCGCCCGCACCGCCCCAGACGAGGACGACGTCGCCGGGCCGGACGGTGTGCGGCGGCCACGCCGCGAGCATGCGGTACGCCGTCGCGCCGACGAGCATGTACGCCGCCGCGGCCTCCCACGTGAGGTGCCTGGGCTTCGGAAGGCACTGATGTGCCTGGGCACGCGTGAACTGCGCGAAGCTTCCCCAGCTGCTCTCGTAGCCCCAGATGCGGAAGCTCGGGCCGAACATCGGATCCGCGCCGGACTTCACCACCGGGTCGTCCTGGCTCCACATGCCGCAGTGGATCACGACCTCGTCGCCGACCTTCACGTTTCGCACCGCGCTCCCGACCTTCCACACGATCCCCGACGCGTCGCTTCCCCCGATGTGGAGCGGATGCGGATCGGGGAAGTACGGGTCCTTCTGCCGGGCCTTGATCACGTCGACGGGCGTCCCGAGGGCGGCCCAGACGTTGTTGTAGTTGACGCCCGCGGCCATGACCCAGACGAGCACCTCGTCGGGACGCAGCTCCGTCGGCACGTCGATCTGCTCGACCTTGAAGGCCTTCGTCGGCTCGCCGAAGCGGTCCTGGCGGATCACCTGGGCGAGCATGCGCGCCGGCACCTCGCCGAGTGGCGGCGTCTCCCCGAGCTGGTAGAGCTCCTTCATCGACGGCTCCGGAGCGCGCTCATCCCGCGCCCATGGCGAAGAGGAAGTCCCTCAGGTTGTGGAAGCGCATCATCTGGTTCGTGCGCTTCTCGTCCCCGATCGTCGATCGAGGGCGGTCGGCGTAGTTGTGGCCCGGGTACAGGATGGTCTGGTCGGGAAGAGCGGCGACCACCTGCGTGAGGCTCCGGTACATGTCCTCGGGGTTGGAGCCCGGCAGGTCGACGCGCCCGCACGACCCGATGAAGAGCGTGTCGCCGGAGACGAGCGCGTTGCCGACGAGGAAGCACTGCGAGCCCGGCGTGTGGCCCGGCGTGTGCAGGAACGTGACCTTCAGCTGCCCGATCTGGACGTCGTCGCCGCCCTCGACGGCCACGAGGTCCGATGCCGAGAGCCCGGTCACGCGGTGCACGAAGGGGAGCTCGGCCTTGTGGATGTGGACCTTGGCCGGGACGCGCGCGACAAGTTCCGCGGCGCCGATGATGTTGTGGCCCATCAGGCTCCCGCCGAGGTGGTCGGGATGGAAGTGCGTGACGAGGTCCTTCGTGATCCTGTAGCCGTCGGCCTCCGCGGTGCGGATGATGGCGTCGACGTCCCACGCGGCGTCCACCACCGCGGCCTCGTGCGTGTGCGGATCCCCCAGCAGGTAGACGTAGTTCTGCATGGGGCCGAGCTCGAGCTGCTTGAAGTAGATCGGGAGCTTCATCGCCGACCGGTCGTGCATACCACGCGACCGGCGACCGTCAAGGTGCGCGGCGCCGTCAGCCCTTTCGCCGGGCGCGGAGCTCGGCCTCGCGCCGGAGGGGTCGCTCCCACAGGAACTCCCGCTCGCCGCGGTGATGGCCGATCCAGCGGGAGAGAACGAAGAGCAGGTCGGAGAGCCGGTTGAGATAGGCGAGCGGCCACTCGCCGACGTCCTCGCTCCGCATGAGCCGCAGCACGTCGCGCTCCGCGCGCCGGCAGACCGTCCGTGCGACGTGCAGGAAGGCGCTCACGCGGCCCCCGCCGGGGAGCACGAACGATCGGAGCGGCTTCAGGTCCTTCTGGCACCGGTCCATGAGCGCCTCGAGCGCCTGGACCTCGGCGGCGCCGACGCGGAACATCCCGGGCCGGAACTCGGACGCCGGGGTGGCGAGCTCCCCGCCCAGGTCGAAGAGCTCGTTCTGGAGGCGCTTGAGGATCGCCTCGAGCTCGCGGGACGCCGGCCGGCGACGCGGCGCCGCCGCGTTCTCCGCGCGCACGACGCCGATCGCGGCGTTCAGCTCGTCGACCGTTCCGTAGGCGTCGATCCGCGGGCTGTCCTTCCGGACGCGCGATCCGCCGACGAGGTCGGTCTCGCCCTGGTCGCCGCGTCGCGTGTAGATGCGTGTGAGCCGGATCGCCACCGAGCGCCTCAGACGCGCTGGAAGAGCGAGCCGACGCCGGCGGGGGCCGGCGGGAGCCGCGCCACCGCGAGGTTCTCCGCGACGTGCTCGCGCCGGCTCATCCCGACGAGGGCCGCCGTCACGCCGGGCGTCGAGCGTGTGAACTGGAGCGCGCGCTGCGCCGACGTCTCGAGCCCGGGGAAGGCGTCGCTCAACGCCTGCGGCAGGCGGCGCGAGAGCTGCCCCTGGAGGAGTGAGGCGCTCGCGATCGCGGCGACCCCGAGCCGCGCGGCGGCCTCGAGCGCCGTCATGCGTTCGCCGTCGACCGTCTGCGTCGCCGCCGCGTACGCCTCGGGCATCGCCAGGTTGTACGGGATCTGGATCGCCCGGAAGTGATGGTGCGGGCCGCCAACCGCACGTGCCTCGCAAATGAGCTCCTCGAGGGAGAGGTGCTCGCGCTTGCCGGGTGGCGTGCGGAACCCGTTCCACGTCGCCACCCCGTAGCGACCGATCCGGCCGGCGGCGACCTGTGCCTCGAGCACCTCGAACGCGGCCCGCATGCGCGCGAGGAACTCGGGGCGTGACACGGCGCCGAGCTGGGTCTCGGGGTTGTGGACGTAGTACAGGTCGATGCGCGCGACGCCGAGGTTGCGGAGGCTCCGTCCGATCTGGTCCTCGAGGTAGCGCGGCGTCATCGCGTGACAGCCGGCGACGACGTCCTCGGGCCGCAGGATGCCGGGGCGCACGTAGACGTCGTCGAAGTACTGCGCCGGGTCGGGCGGCACGGCGCCGTCGAAGGGGATGTAGCCGCCCTTCGTGCAGACGACGAGGTTGCTCCGCGGAAAACCGAGCTCCCGCTCGAGCGCCACGAGCACCTGCCCGATCACGCGCTCGCTCCGCTGCGCGCGGTAGTTGATCGCGGTGTCGATGAGGTTGCAGCCGAGGTTGACGGCGTCGACGATCGCCTGTCCGTAGCCGCGGTCGGTCTCGTCGTCCTCCTCGCCGAGGTAGGTGCCGAGGCCGATCGGCGAGACCGTCAGGCCGTCGAGCTCGCCCACACGCTCACCCCGCCGCCGCCTGTGGCCGCCGCGCGTGGCGCTTGATGATCTCGCGGAGGCGCGGCGGGTCGATGGGCTTCTTGTAGACGACGTCCTCCAGCCCGGCCAGACGGCTCCGCTTGATGACGTGGTCCTTGTCGAAGTGGAACGCGGTCATGAGGACGACGGGGAGGCCTGGGTGCCGGCGCCGGATCTCCTGGAAGAGCTGGTAGCCGTCCAGGTCCGGCATGACGACGTCGCTCACGACCAGATCGACCGAGACGTTTTCGAGCCGGCCGATCGCCTCGCGGCCGCCGGTCGCGACCAGGACGTCGCACCCCTCCTGGGTCAGGAGGTCGCGGAGGGACTGGCAGACGCCGAGGTCGTCGTCGACGACGAGGATCCGGATGCCGCGGAGCGCCGGGTCGAGCGGCGCGACGTCCGCGCCCTGGCCGTCGGCCGCGTTTCGGAGCGCCCGGAGGTCGGTCATGTGCGTGCCGGGGAGGTACTCGCGCGTCGCGTACTCCGAGCCGTGCGCCATCTCCGTCAGCTGGGTGACGATCGTGTGGATGCGGCGGAGCGCGGTGTGGATCGAGTCGAGGCGCTCGCCCTCCACCACGAAGTCCTCGTCGGACGACACCTTGGCGACGTGCGCCTCGAGCAGGTTCAGGTTGTTGACGATCACCTCGAGCGGGTTGTTGATCTCGTGCGCGAGCCCGATGGCGACCTCGCCGAGGGTTGCGAGCTGGTCGCGGCGACGGATGTCGCGGAGATCCTTCGCGAAGCCGATGGAGCCGAGCTCCCGGCCCTCGGGATCGCGGATGATCGAGCCCGCGATGACGACGGGGATCCGGGCGCCGCTCTTCATGACGAAGGTCGTCTCGCAGTTCTTCCCCTCGCGCATCGCCGCCATCACCTTGCGGGCCTCCGCGAGATCGGGATAGAGGCGCGTCACGTGCTGACCGAGGACCTCTTCCGGTGTGTAGTCGAGCGTCTTCCGGGCACCGTCGTTGTAGAAGCTGATGATGCCCGCGCGGTCGACCGCGACCACGATGTCCGGGGAGCTCTCGAGCAGCTTCTCGAAGTAGATCGGGGGAAGACGGGAGACGGAGACCCAAGCCATGCGCGACCGCGACGCGGGATGGTAGGCGCCGGCGCGGGCATGGTCAAGGCGGCGCTCGTGCTAGCGCTGGTTGCGGGATGCTTCTGGCGCTCGTACGGCCGCCTCGCGATGACGCACGTCGATCTGCTCGTCGCGATGGCGCGCAAGGGCGACGACCTGGTCGCGAACGGCCGTCTGACCGCGGAGAGCATGCCCGAGCTCACCTATCCCCTCGAGCGCGCCGAGGCGTTCGCGCACGACGCGCGCGCACGCAGCCGCGGCGCCCCGCCGCCGTCCCTCGACGCCTTCGACGCGCTCCTCGGGCGCTACCGTGCGTTCGTCGACGCCCTCGACCGCACCCGCCGCACCGAGAGCGGCCCGACGGCCCGCGACGCCCTCGCCGACCCGCTCCGCGATCTGGAGGCGTCGGCCGACACGGTCCGCCTGGCTCTACGAGCTGAAGGTCGCCTCTGAGCGGGCGTCCGGCGCGGGCGGGTGGCCTCCGCGGCGACCTTCGACGAGCCCCTACCGCGCAGCAGCCGTGGACGCGGCGATCGCGGGCGAGGAGCGGGAGCCGCGGAGGCCACCCGCCCCGCGCCAGCAACAACCCTCAGGCTCCGCGCTTCGCCTTCTTCCAGTCCGCCAGGAACCGCTCGAGCCCGACGTCCGTCAGCGGGTGCTTGACGAGCTGGCCCAGCACCGCGAACGGGCACGTCGCGACGTGCGCGCCCATCTGTGCGGCGCGGACCACGTGGACGGGGCTCCGGACGCTCGCGACCAGCACCTCCGCGGCGTACGTGTAGTGGTCGAGGATCTCGAGGATCTGGGCGACGACGTCCATGCCGTCGTGCCCGACGTCGTCGAGGCGTCCGACGAACGGCGAGATGAACGCCGCACCCGCCTTGGCGGCGAGGAGCGCCTGCGCGGGCGAGAACACGAGCGTGACGTTCACGCGGATGCCGCGGTCGGTGAGGATGCGCGTCGCCTTCAGTCCCTCGGTGAGCATCGGGCACTTGACGACCACGTTCTTGTGGATCTTGGCGAGCCGTACGCCCTCCTCGACCATCCCCGCCGCGTCGGTGCTGACCACCTCCGCGCTCACCGGCCCGTCGACGATGCTGCAGATCTCCTGCACCAACGGCTCGAACGGGCGGCCGGTCTTCGCGGCGAGCGACGGGTTCGTCGTGACGCCGTCGAGGATGCCCCAGCTCTGCGCCTCGCGAATCTCCGCCACGTCCGCCGTGTCGATGAAGAGCTTCATTGCGCGACCTCCTCCCGTCCGCAGTCTAGCAGACGGGACGGCCGGTCGTCAGGTGCGGGGCAGGAGCGAGACCCGCTTGTCGTCCTTCACGTTCGCGAGGAGCGTCGAGACTGACTGGCCGAGCTCCGGGTGCACGACGTGCGGCGCCAGCTCGGCGAGGGGGAGGAGGACGAACCGCCGCTTGTGCATCTCCGGGTGGGGGATCTTGAGCGCGCGCTTCTCCACGACGTCCTGGTTGCAGAGCAGGATGTCGAGGTCGATGACGCGCGAGCCCCACCGCTTCCCCTTGACGCGTCTCCGGCCCATCGCCTTCTCGATCGCCTTCAGCTTCTTCAGGAGCTCGTCGGGCGGGAAGTCGGTCTCGATCTCGATGACGCTGTTCACGAACCAGGTCTTCGCGTCGCCGAGCGGCTCGCTCTCGTAGAGCGACGAGGCGCGGACGAGGCGCGTCCCCGGGAGCTTCGAGACGCGGTCGACGGCCTCGAGGGCGTTCGCCTTGCGGTCCCCCAGGTTCGACCCGATCCCGATGTAGACACGATGCACCATGCGCTCGCCCCGCGGGCGTCCCGCGGGGCGGAGGGAGGCTAGAGCCCGAGTTTTCGGAGCCGCTCCACCGCCTCGCGCAGCCGTTCGCTCGGGCTACACAGCGTGAGCCGGATGTATCCCTCGCCGGCCTCCCCGAACCCGTTCCCCGGCGTGACGACGACCCCCGCCTCGGTGAGGCAGCGGGTCGCGAGCCCCGCGGCGGTGAGCCCGCGCGGTACCGGGACCCACACGTAGAACGTCCCACGCGGCGGGTCGCACGGGAGGCCGATGCGCTGGAGCCCGCCGACCAGGACCTCGCGCCGCTCGCGATACGTCGCGCGGAGCCGCTCGACGATGCCCGGGTCGCCGGTGAGCGCGGCGATCGCAGCCTCCTGGACCGCCTGGAAGACGCCCGAGTCGACGTTGGTCTTCACCCTGCCGAGGCCCGCGACGAGCTCCGGATGACCGACGGCGAAGCCGATCCGCCAGCCGGTCATGTTGAAGGTCTTCGAGAGCGAGTGAAACTCGATCGCGACCTCCCGGCCGCCGGGGACCTCGAGGATGCTCGGCGGGCGCTCGCCGAAGTATATCTCCGCGTACGCGGCGTCGTGGCAGACGATGATGCCGTGACGCTCCGCGAACCGGATCACGTCCTCGAAGAAG
>CAZLYE010000502.1:0-4512 GCA_964562865.1 uncultured Binatia bacterium (SeqCode)
GCCTCGGTGGCGCGCTTCCGTCGCTTCGCGCGGGTCTCGACCGCCGGCTCGCCCATCTCGGCCTACGACTCAGGCGTTGAGTCGCCGGACGATCTTCCGCTTGCCGGCGTTGATCTCGCGGAGGACGCGGATTCCGTCCTCCGCGACCTCCTCGCCCACCATGCGGTCCTTCTCGGTGGCGAGCTCGTCCATGTCGACCCAGGCCGCGTAGTGAGCGCGCGTGCGCTCGGTGATGACGCCCGCGGCGAGGAGCGTCTTGATGAGGGTGCGGAAGACGTTCGTCGAGTCGCGGAGCTGGGCGCGGCGGTCGGCGTCGGTGAACGCCTCGAGCACTGCAGCCCGTACCCACTGCCACTCGAGACCGAAGCGGGGATAGATGAGCCGCTTCTGCTCGGAGTTGACCAGGTTGAACAGCAGGCGGTTGAAGCACTCGAGCGCCCAGTCTTCCACCGCCGCGTGCTCGGCCTCGCTCAGCCCGGGCACCGTCGCGCGCGCCCAGATCTTGCCGAACTTGTGATGGAACGCCTCGTCCGTCATCACGAGCTGACAGAGCCGGCGGAGGAGCGGGTCGCGCGCGACCTTGTGGAGCGTGGTGAACGCGCCCATCGCGAGCCCCTCGACCAGCATCTGCATGCCGACGATCTTCCTGTAGACGATCTGGGTGGACACGAGCTCGCCGAGCAGCGAGCCGATCGTGTCGCCGACGGGGAAGGCCTGCCCGCCGAAGCGGGAGGCGAGGTAGCGGGTGAACCCGTGGACGTGACGGGCCTCCTCGCGCACCTGGTTCGCGGCGTACTCCTGCGCGCCCGGGTCGAGGAACATCTCGCTGAGGCTCGCCGAGAGGCTGAGCGCGCCCTGCTCGCCGTGGAGGAGGTTCGAGGTGAGCCAGCGCGCGGTCTCGTTGGTGAACGCGATGCGCTGGCCGGCGTCGAGCCGGTCCCAGACCGCGGTGTGCGCCTCGACCACGAAGCCGAGTGGCAGGATCGGCTCGTCCGCCGGCAACGGCTCGTCGAAGCGGATGTAGTCGGGATCCTCCGGGTTCCAGAAGTGCTCCTCGGTGCGGGCGATGATCTCCTCGAAGTGCCCCGACCGCCGCCCGTAGCGGGCGGGTTCAAGCATCGCGGGGAAATCCTCGGGCGCCACCGTCTGGTATGCGGGGTCGAGCGGCATGAGCCCTCCGTCAATGAACATCCGTCATAACTGACGGATCCTCAGCAGGCAATCCGGTCCATTTGACCCCGTGGAGCACGGGTGCGAGCTTCGGCGGCCGTGGAGCGGAACGCGGACGTCGTCGTGGTCGGGGCCGCGCTCGCCGGGCTCGTCGCCGGCGCGATCCTGACGCGCCAGGGCAGGCGCGTGGTGATCCTCGACCAGGCCGACACGGTGGGCGGACGCGGCGGTGCAGTGCAACGACCGGACGGCTGGTGGATCGACTTCGGCCACCGCGACGGGCACGACGTGGGCGACTGCCAGCTCGTGTGGCACCACGGCGTCGAGGCCGCGCGCGAGGCGGGCGTCGAGCTGGCGCTCCGGCTCGTCGAGTCGCCGCTCCGCCTGCACCGCCTTCCCGAGGGCACGGTGCTCGACGGCGGGAGCTGGGGACCGGAGGCGTTCCTCCAGACGGCGCGCGACTTCTTCGAGTGCCCGGCCGACGGCGTGGACGAGCTCGTCGCGGTGGTGCAGCGGCTCGCGGCGGCCAGCCCCGCGGAGCTGGACGCGGCGATCCCGGTGCGGCTCGGGCCGTGGCTCGACACCGAGGTCCGCCACCCGGGCGTGCGGCGTGCGCTCCTCCTCATGGCCGCGGTCATCTTCCATCCGCACCCGCGAGAGGCGTCCGTCGGGCGCCTCATGCAGTTCTTCCAGACGCCGAAGCGGGGCCCGTACATCCCCGACGACGACGAGGTGGGCGGGATGCAGGGCCTCATCGAGCCGTGGGCCCGTGCGATCCGCGAGCGCGGCGGCGAGATCGCCCTCGGCTGGAAGCCGGTCGAGATCGTCGTCGAGGACGGCGCCGTGCGTGGCGTCGTGGCCGTCGACCGGTCGAACCTCGTGCGCGAGGTCTGGGCTCCGGCGGTCGTCACCACGTACCCCGTGTGGGAGACCTTCGACCTGGTCGACGAGCGGCTCTTCCCACCCGAGCTGGTCGCCGCGGCACGCGAGCTGCGCGGGCACCGCGCCGACCTGATCGGCTGGCAGGCGGGGCTCCGGCGGCTCCCGACCGTCCGCGCGACGGGGCGCCCAGAGCACCATGCCGGCTGGAACCGCCTCCTCTGGGGGCCGGAGCGCGAGTACCGCGGCGGCTACCAGATCACGTCGATGACGAGCCGCCGCACGGCGCCACCGGGGAAGCACCTCCTCTCGCTCGTGATCGCGCGCTTCTTCCGCGGCGGGTCGACCGCGGGCGAGCCGTGGACGGCGGCCCGTGCCCGGCTCGACGCCTCGATCGCGCATCTCCGGCGCTTCTACGCCGACCTCGACGCGTGCCTCGAGTGGAGCGCGTACCAGTACGTCGCCGCACCCCAGTCGACGAGCTGGGCGTGGGCGCCGATCCGGCGTCACGGGCTCACCGTCCCCGGCATCCGCGGTCTCTTCCTCGCCGGGTCGACGCTCGAGGCCCCCGCCGGGATCGTCGACCTGGGCGCGTGGGCCGGACTCGCGGCGGCGCGGGCGGCGCTGGCGCTGTCCTGATCGTCCCCGGATATGTATACACCACGGTCGCGTGCAGGCCGTTCCGTCGATCTCCGACACCGCCCTGCCGGCGGTGAGCGCACGGATCCCGGCGACGCGCACGCTTCTCCTGGCCGTGGGCCTGGCCGCGCTCGCGATGACGCTCGCGGCGCGAGCGATCGACACCGACGTCTACGAGGGGAGCGAGGCACGTGAGGCGCTCGTCGCCCGCGAGATGCTCGCCACGGGTGACTGGGTGCTGCCGCTCTGGAACGGCGCCGTCGTGCCCTCGAAGCCCCCGCTCTTCCACTGGCTGGTCGTCGCCGGCGCGCGTCTCGCGGGAACCGGAGTGACGGAGCGGACGCTCCGCGCACCGTCGGTGCTCGCCGCGGGCGTCGTCGTGCTCCTCGTCTTCTTCGCCGGACGCGCGTGGGGCGGGGAGGACGCGGGGCTCCTCGCCGCGCTCGTGCTCGCGACCTCGCCGCAGTTCCTGAAGGAGTCGATGAACGGCCGCGTGGACATGACGCTCTGCGCGGCCGTCACGGGCGCGCACCTCGCTTTCGTGCACGCGATGCGGGGCGGCGGCCGGGCGACGCCGATCGTCCTGGCGATCTGCCTCGCGCTCGCCATGCTGACCAAGGGCCCCGTCGGTCCTGCGCTGGTCGTGTTGCCGGCGCTCGTCTTCGCCCTCACGCAGCGCCGGCTCGCCGACGCGCTCCGGCTGGCGCGCCCCCTCCCGCTCCTCGTCTTCGTCGTGCTCGCGGGGAGCTGGTACGCGCTCGCGTACCTCCACCGCGGAGCCGACTTCGTCGCCCGTCAGGTCGTCGAGGAGAACGGCGGGGCGCTCCTCGGCGCGACACGGTACCCGTACCGCGCGGTGTCGTTCTACGTGTCGCCGCTCCTCGTCGCGGGGCTTCCGTGGACGATCGTGCTGCCCTGGGCCGCGGCGAGCGCATGGCGCGACGGTCCGGCACGACGCTACTGTCTCCTCTGGGCGGTGACCGGCTTCGTGTTCTTCTCGCTCGTTCCCCTGAAGCGCGGGGCCTACCTGCTGCCGCTCCGGCCCGCACTCGCGCTCCTCATCGGATGCTGGATCACCGAGGCCGCGGACGAAGGGGATCGGCGGTCCCGGACGACGCCGCTCGCGACCGCCACCGCGGCGCTCGCGGCAGCGGCGGGCGTGGCACTCGCAGCCGCGGCAGTGGCCGTGCGGCTCGGCGTCGCGCCGAGCCCGGGCCTGATCGCGTTCGGCACGCGCCATGAGATCGACGTCCCGGTCTACTTCGCGGTCGTCGCCGCGCGCTGGGTCGAGATCGTCGCGCTCGGAGCGGCGGTCGCGATCGCGGGGTGGCGCGCGAGCCGGGCCTTCTCGGCCGCGCGCTGGCGTGCGGCGGCGCTCGCGGTGGCCGCAACCGCGGCCGTGGTCGCTCTCCTCGTTCACGGCGTCTTCGTCCCGGCCCGCGCCGCGCAGAAGTCCGTGCGGCCGTTCGCGCTCGCGGTCGGCGAGCACGTACCGCCCGACGGGTCGCTCGCACTCCTCACGACCGAGGAGGAGATCCCGTTCATCTTCTACGTCGGCCGCCACGTCGCCGTGCTCGGCCAGGCGCGCCGGCGACCGCCCGACGTCAGGCCCGGCTGGTACGTGCTCGATCAGCAACGCTGGCACTCCTGGGCGTCGCCCACAGGTTGGCAGGAGGTGCTGGCCGGCCCGCACCTCTTCTCGCGACACCGTCGCGACCTGATCCTCGTCCGGCGGCTCTGAGCTACGAGCCCGGGGAGCGGGCGGAGGGGGTCCTCGCCGACGAGTGGGTGGCGGCGACGACGGTCCGCCGTCGTCGCCCCAAG
>CAZLYE010000503.1:0-5608 GCA_964562865.1 uncultured Binatia bacterium (SeqCode)
CAGCCGCGGGACGTCGCCCGGGCCCTGGGCGAACGGTGCGAGGAGGGCGAGGTTCCGCTCGACGTCGTGTCGTCGCCGGTCGCGGGGCACCCGCTCGTGGTAGAGGACGGCGCCCCGGCTCTCGCGGAAGCCGATGCGCCGCGGGATCCGCGCCGCAGCGAGGACGAGCGCGGTGCGGAGGGACCGATGCGGCGAGACGGCCAGGTCGAAGCGCTCCCCGCGCAGGCGGCGCGCCGTCCGGACCAGCCCGCCGAGCCCGCGGTCCACGCCGCGCTTGTCGTCGACCAGCACCTGGTCGACGTCGGGATGGCCGCTCACGAGCGCGACCGCCTCGGGACGGACCATCACCGCGAGCCGCCGCGGCGCCACCCGGCGGCGCAGCGCGCTGAGCAGCGGCGTCGTCAGTACGACGTCGCCGAGGAAGCTCGTCTGCACGACGAGCAGCGCCGGGCGGCCGGGCTCACTCGAGGCGGCGTGCTTCATCGATCAGCATGATCGGGATGTCGTCCTTGATGGGGTAGAAGAGCTTGCAGCGTCCGCAGACGAGTCCGTCCTCCGCCGAGGTCAGCTTCACCTCGCCCTTGCACTGCGGGCAGGCGAGGATCTCGAGCAGGTCCTTGCCGATGGCCATGGTGATCGTCTCCTTGGCTCCCCCGTAGCGGGGATCCGGGCGCAAAGCGAACTGGGGGATCATGGCCGCATGAGGAGGTCGACGAGACGGTCGCCGTCCTCCACCTCGAGGGCGACGCGGAGCGCCCGGAGCGACGGAAGGCCGCGGAGGGACGAGAGCTTCACCAGATCCTTCTCCGTCGTGACGACGAGGCGTCCGCGCGCGGCGTCGGCGATGCGGGCGGCGTCGGGGTCGCGATACGCGTGGTGGTCCGGGAAGGCGAGCAACGCCCCGACGCGCGCCCCGACGCGGGCGAGGGTGTCCGCGAAGCGACCCGGCCGCGCGACGCCGGCGACGGCGACCACGTCGCGCCCGGCGAGCGCGTCGAGGGGCTCCTCGGTCCAGTCGCCGGCGGCGTCCGCGCGGACCAGGGCCGCCGGCCGGAGCGTCCCGCGGAAGACCGGCACGGCGGCGGCGAGCGGCGGCGGCCCGTCGACGGCCAGCACGGCACGGGCGCGGCCGAGGGCGCCGCGCGACTCGCGCAGCGGCCCCGCCGGCAGCGGCCACGCCCCGAGGCCGTCCGCCGTGGCGAGGACCAGGTCGGCGTCCCGGGCGAGCGCCCGGTGCTGGAAGCCGTCGTCGAGGACGATCGTGTCGAGCGCGAAGCGCGCGCACGCGAGGGCCGCCGCCTCCACCCGCCGCTCGCCCGTCACGACGGGGCCCCGGAAGCGGTGCGCGAGCATGACCGCCTCGTCGCCTCCCTCCTCGGGCGCGACCAGCGGACGCCCCGCCTCGCCGACGACGACCACGCCCCGGCGCCGCTTCCGGTAGCCGCGCGCGACGATCCCGGTGGCATGGCCGCGCGCGGCGAGGCGCTCGGCGAGCCAGAGCGCCGCCGGCGTCTTCCCCGTCCCGCCGACCGAGATGTTGCCGACGCTCACGACGCGCGCCGGCACGCGGCGCGCGGAGAGCCAGCCTGCGTCGTAGAGACGGTTCCGCACGGCCGCGACCGCGCCGTACGCGACCGCGGCGGGCACGAGGGCCGCACGCAGCGCCCGGTCGGCCGGCGTCCGTGCGGCCCATGCGCGCCAGGCGAGCCGATCGAGCGCCGCCCGCATCTCGAGCGGGGCGCCGGGCGCGGCCGTCATGCGGTCGCTCGCGCGAAGCGCGTCAGGGAGAGACGCGCGGCGATGACCTTCAGGTGCCGCTCGACCGCGCCCTGGCCGGTCTCGGCGAGCGCGCGCGCACGGCGCCCCATCTCGGCCATCCGCTCGGGCTCGTCGAGGAGCCCGGCCAGCGCCCACGCGAGGCTCTCCGCGGAGCTGACGCGGATGGCCGCGCCGCCCGCGATCAGGCGCTCCACCACCTCGCCGGCGTTCGCGGTGTGCGGCCCGACCAGGACGGGACGCCCGGCCCGGGCCGGCTCGAGGACGTTGTGCCCGCCCACCGGCACGAGGCTCCCGCCGACGAACGCGACCGTGCCGAGCCCGTAGCAGTGCGCGAGAGGCCCGACCACGTCGAGGAGCACGACGGACGGGGCCGGCACGACGACGTCGCCTGCCGCCGCCGCGAGCTCGCTGTAGCGGACGAGCGGGAGGCCCGCCGCGCGAACGCGGTCGGCGACCGCCGCCACCCGCTCCGGATGCCGCGGCGCGAGCAGCAGGAGCAGGTCCGGGCGACCGGGCGCGACGCGGCGGTATGCCTCGAGCAGGGCCTCGTCCTCGCCCTCGTGCGTGCTGCCCGCGACGACGAGACGCCGGGGGCCGACCGCGGCTGCGAGGCGGACGACGTCGGGCGGCGGCTCGGACGGCGCGCCGTCGAACTTGAGGCTTCCAGCGACCTGCACCCGCCGGGGATCCGCGCCGAGCGCGACGATGCGCTGCGCGTCGTCCTCGCCCTGCATGCAGCAGTCGACGGTCGCGAGCACGCGCCGGTAGAGCGGCCGGAGGAACCGGGTGCGCGCGGCCGTGCGCGCGCTCACGCGGCCGCTCACCATGAAGGTCGGGACGCCGCGGTCGGCGAGCGCGGCGAGCAGCGTCGGCCAGATCTCGGTCTCGGTGAAGAGGAACGCCTCGAGCTCGAAGTGGGCGAGCAGACGCCGCACGGTCGCGGGCGCATCCAGCGGGAGGAGGAGGCTCAGATGCACCTCGCCGATGCCGCGCGCGAGCTCGAGGCCCGTCCGCGTGAGCGTCGACACGACGCACAGGCGGCCCGGGAACCGCTCGCGCAGGCGACGCAGCAGCGGACGCGCGGCAACCAGCTCGCCGACGGAGGCGGCGTGGAGCCAGATCGCGGTCCCGCCCGACGCGAGGGTACGATCGTCGACGCCGAGCCGCCCGAGGCGGTCGCCGAGCGCACGCCAGCGGGCGGGTCCTCCGGGCACGCGGCTCGCGACGCTCGCGACGCTGGCGAGGCCGGTCATGACGCCGCGATAGGCGCCGACCGCGAGCACGTCGATCATGCGGACGCTGCCGCGACCAGCGCCGCGGCCTCCGCCGTCGCGCGCGCGAGCGCGGCCTCGAGCGCGGCGACCGCCAGGGGCTTGTCGGCCGGGAGGACGACCGGCGGGGTCAGCACGATCGCGGCGCGCGCGAAGGGCCAGGGGACCTGCAGGCGGTCCCAGCTGGCCAGGCGGCGGGCGGGGTGGGCCGCGGTGCCGACCGCGAGGACGACGAGCCCCGTCGCGCGGGCGAGCTGCACGGCTCCCTCCTTCGCCTGGTGGCGCGGGCCGCGCGGACCGTCGGGTACGATGACGACGTCCTCTCCCCGCCGGCAGGCGGCGACGAGGCCCCGGAGTCCGCCGAGGCGGCCGCGCGTCGCGGAGCCACGCACGGCGCCGATGCCGAGGCGGCGCAGCGCCTGCGCGGCGATCTCGGCGTCGCGGTGCCAGCTGAGCATCACCGTCACCGGCCGTGGCCAGCCGAGCTTCGACACGAGGAGCGGCGCGAGCAGGATCCCGTCGTGCCAGAACGCACCGATGATGGGCGGGCCTTCGGCGCGGTTGCCGAGCCCCGAGTGGTCGACGAGCCGGACGCGCAGCGTGCGGTACACGAGCCGCAGCACGAGCGCGATGACCCAGCCCGCCAGCACCACCCAGGCGCGCGTGCGCCACGTCCAGCGCCGCCGGAAGGGAGAGTCCCCCGGCGCCGCACCGTCCCGCGCGAGCTCGGTCGCCGCGGCCCGCTCCACGTCCGGCGCCCTCAGGTCGCCGCCTTGCGGGCCGGCGCCACGTCGCCGGCCGACTCCAGGGCACCCTCCGCGCCTGCGTCCGGCGTGTCCACGTCGTGGAACTGGAGGGCGTAGAGCTTCCGGTACTCGGCGCCCCGCGCCAGCAGCTCCTCGTGCGTGCCGCTCTCGACGATCTCGCCCCGCACGAGGACGACGATCCGGTCCGCGCGCCGAACCGTCGACAGCCGGTGTGCCACGACCAGCGTCGTCCGGTTGGCCATGAGCCGCTCGAGCGCCTCCTGCACGAGCCCCTCCGACTCCGTGTCGAGGGCCGAGGTGGCCTCGTCGAGGATCAGGATCGGCGCGTTCTTCAGCAGGGCTCGCGCGATCGCGAGCCGCTGACGCTGCCCGCCCGACAGCCGCACGCCGAGGTCGCCGATCTGGGTCTCGTAGCCGCGCGGCATCTCGACGATGAACTCGTGCGCGTTCGCCGCGCGCGCCGCAGCCACGACCTCGTCCATCGACACGTGCGGGTCCCCGTAGGCGATGTTGGCGCGGATCGTGTCGTTGAAGAGGAACGTGAACTGGGTGACGACCGCGATGTTGGCCCGGAGGCTCGCCAGCTGGAGGTCGCGGATGTCCCGGCCGTCGATCATGATGCGGCCGCTCGTCACGTCGTAGAAGCGCGGGATCAGGTCCGCGAGCGTGCTCTTCCCGCCCCCGCTCATGCCGACCAGCGCGACGACCTGTCCGACGGGGATCCGGAGGTCGATGTGGCGGAGGACGGGCTCGCCGGGATCGTAGGCGAAGCCGACGTCGCGGAACTCGATCGCCTCCCGGACGCCGTCGAGCGGCAGGGCGCCCGGCCGGTCGAGGATCTGGGGGCCCGTGTCGAGGAGCTCGAACACCCGCTCGGCGCCCGCGAGCCCCTGCTGGACGGTGTTGTTGGTGCGCACGAGCTTCTTGAACGGCTCGTAGAGGAGAAATAGCGTGATGATGAAGCCGATGAACGCGCCCTGGGTGCGCGCGCCGCTCATCACGCTGGTGCCGCCGTACCAGATGATGCCGGCGACCGCGAGGCCGGCGAGCACCTCGGTGATGGGGAGCGCGCGGAGGAAGCTGAGCCGCATGAAGAGGTGGAAGAGGCGCTCGTTGTGCTCGACGAAGCGCTGCTGCTCGTAGGCCTCCTGCCCGAACGCCTTGACCACGCGGTTCCCCTGGACGTTCTCGTGGAGCATCGCGTTCAGCCGTCCGATGTTCTCGCGCATGCGACGGCTCGTCTGCCGCAGCCGCTTCGAGAAGTACCAGAGCGGCAGCGCGGCGACAGGGAAGAGGCAGACCGCGAGGACCGCCAGGACGGCGTCCATGTAGACGGCGACGGCGATCAGCCCGATCAGGCGCGTGAGATCCTGGAACGCCGACGTGACGGCGTCCGTCACGAGCGACGAGACCATCGAGACGTCCTGCGTGACCCGCGAGACGATCTGGCCGGCGCGACGGCGGTTGAAGTACGCGACGTCGAGGCGCTGCATGTGATCGGTCAGCTCGTTGCGGAGGTCGGTGACGACGCGTTGCCCGATCCAGTCCGTCAGGTAGCCCGCGCCGAAGTCGAGCCCTCCGCGGAGGAAGCCCGCCGCCAGCACGCCGACGACCGCGAGCGACAGCGCCTCCGGATGATGCTGCGTGAACACCTGGTCGAAGGTGAACTTCGCGAGGAACGGGATTCCGCTCTCGACGCCGCTGAACCCGAGCATGCAGATGATCGCGACGACCTCGTGCGGCCAGACGTACGGCTTGAGATAGCGGAGGAGGCGCCGGTACTGCTTCACG
>CAZLYE010000504.1:0-5625 GCA_964562865.1 uncultured Binatia bacterium (SeqCode)
CGTCTGCGCGCTCTGTTCGCCGAGATGCCGTCGGCGCTGGTGGCGTTCTCCGGCGGCGTCGACTCGACCTTCCTGCTGCGCGTCGCGCACGAAGTGCTGGGCGACCGTTGCCTCGCGCTCACCACCGTCTCGCCCACGACGCCGGCGGAGGACGTCGACGACGCGCGGGCGTTCGCGGCGGCGATCGGCGCGGCGCACGTACTCCTCGACGCGAACGAGCTCGCGATCGCGGGGTACGCCGAGAACCCGGTGAACCGCTGCTACTTCTGCAAGGACAACCTGTTCACGCTGTGCGCGGCCGAGGCCGAGAGGCGCGGTATCGCCGTCGTCGTCGACGGCGCAAACGTCGACGACCTCGCCGACCACCGGCCCGGGCTCCAGGCCGCCGCCGAGCAGGGCGTGCGCCACCCGTTGATCGAGGCCGGGCTCTCGAAGGCCGACGTCCGGGCCGAGAGCCGCGCGCTCGGCCTCGCGACGTGGGATCGCCCCGCGAGCCCCTGCCTGTCCTCACGGTTCCCGTACGGGACGCGCATCACCGTCGAGCGTCTCGAGCAGGTCGCCGCCGCCGAGCGCTTCCTTCGTGCCCACGGGTTCCGGGAGCTTCGCGTCCGCTTCCACGACCGGATCGCGCGGCTGGAGGTCCCGGTCGCGGACATGCCACGCCTGCTCGAACCCGCGGTGCGCGACGCGGTGGTCGCGGAACTCCGTCGCCTCGGCTTCGGCTACGTCGCGCTCGACCTGCAGGGATTCCGGAGCGGGAGCCTCAACGAGCCGCTCGGATCGTGAGCCCAAAAACACGAGGGGCCGGGGGGATCGACCCCCCGGCCCCTCGCATCCGCTAGGCACGCGGGACGGACCGTTGATCAGTTGGCGAAGATGCCCCGCAGCTCTTCCATGATCTTCTCCTCGCTGTGAGCCTTCGCGATCGCGAGCTCCTTCACGAGGAGGTTCCGCGCCGTGTCGAGCATCTTCCGCTCGCCGAAGGAGAGTTCCTTGTCGCCCTTCAGCACGAACAGGTCGCGCAGCACCTTGGCAATCTCGAGCACGCTGCCGGTCTTGATCTTCTCCGTGTACTCCCGATAGCGCCGGTTCCACGTCTGCTGGTCGATCTCGACCTTCTTGTCGCGCAGGATCTTGTAGACCTTGGCGACCATGTCCTTGCCGATGATCCTTCTCAGACCGACGGACTGCACGTTCTCGGTCGGGATCATGATGGTCATGTCGCTGTCGATGATGCGGAGCATGTAGAACTTGCGCTCGCTCCCCGAGATGACCTTCGTCTGGACCCCTTCGATGACGCCCACGCCATGGGCCGGGTAGACCACCTTCTCACCGATCTTGAACGTACCGACCATTCAGGGCGCCTCCGAATGTTGCACAGCCGGCCTATTTTAGGGGCTTACCCCCCTACCCGTCAACGTGGGATTCGTTTCGGCCCCGAGCTGGGGGAGCCCGTCGCTCGCCCCGTCCTTCACTTCAGACTCCACCTCCAAGTCACTGATATAACAGGAGAAGGCGTCTGCTAATCAGCGCCTGACAGACGACCAAGGCGACTCGGAGCGCCCTTCCGCAAAGAGTCTCCCCCCCCAGTCTTCGAGGGGGAGCGCCACCGCACGGTCGAGGTGCCTCCGGCGCCCGCCGAGGTGTCCCGCGCCAGCCTGCCACCGGGTCGTGGCCTCCGGGACGACGCCCGCGCGCGGACGACGGAGCACGCGGAGCAGACAGGGGATGCCCGGATGCGGCCGCGTTTGCTAGTTTGCTTCGGGGAGCGCGCTTGGTTGCGGCCCCCCGCCTTTTGTGACAAGAGAGGCGCGATTTTTCTAGCCACCCCCGCCTGGGGCGGCCAAAAGAGGAGGTGAGCGGGATGCGCTTACGGTCGATGAGTGCTGGCGCGGCGACGTTGATGTTGATCACGGTGATCGGTGGAGGCTGCGCCAACAAGGGAGACACCGGGTCGGCCACCCGGGCCGAGCAGGCCGCCAATCGCGCGGAGGATGCTGCGCGACGGGCGGAGTCCGCAGCGAGCCGCGTCGAGGCGGCGGCCCAGCGTGCGGAGGCTGCAGCCGAGCGGGCGGAGCGGATGTTCCACAAGGGTGTCCGCAAGTAGCGAGATCGGGTAATAGCAACCAAAAAAAGGCGATGGCGTCGTGCCGTCGCCTTTTTTGTTTCCGCGCATGGCGCACGAGGGTCCACGGCCGACCGTCGACGTCATCATCGAGATCGATGGCGGGATCGTCCTGATCAGGCGGCGCAATCCGCCGCTCGGGTGGGCCATTCCCGGTGGCTTCGTGGATCGCGGGGAGCGCGCGGAGGACGCCGCGCGGCGCGAGATGCGCGAGGAGACGTCGCTCGAGGTCGAGCTGGTGGAGCTGCTCGGCGTCTACTCGGATCCATCCCGCGATCCGCGCGGACACACGCTGTCGGCCGTGTACGTGGGACGGGCTCGCGGGTCGCCGCGCGCGGGCGACGACGCTGCGGACGCCGGGATCTTCCGCGAGGACGCCCTGCCGACGCCGCTCGTCTTCGACCATGCCCGCATCGTCGATGACTACTTCAGATTCCGGCGCACGGGGGAGCGACCCCGTCCGGCTTGAGTCCGCCGAGCGCGAGGCCCTGCTGGCGGTGGCGCGCGCCGCCGTCCGGGCCGCGGCGCACTGCGTGGCGGCGCCGACGCCGCCACCCGGGACGCCGGCGCGTCTCCTCGCCCCGGGCGCAGCGTTCGTCACCCTGCGCGATCGCGAGGGGCTGCGCGGGTGCGTCGGCAGCGTGGTTCCTCAGGGGTCGCTCGCGGCGCTCGTCGCACGCATGGCACGTGCGGCCGCCAGGACGGACCCCCGGTTTCCACCCCTGCGTCCGGACGAGCTCCTCGGGCTCCGCGTCGAGGTGTCCGTCCTGTCGCCGACGCGGCCGGTGAGCGCGGACGAGATCGACCCCCGCGTAGACGGCGTGTGCCTCCGCGCGCAAGGTCGCGGCGCGGTGCTGCTGCCTCAGGTCGCCGTCCGCCTCGGCTGGGATCGTGAGACGCTGCTCCGCGAGCTCTGCGTGAAGGCCGACCTGCCGGAGGAGGCGTGGCGTGATCCCGCCACCCTGCTCGTGGCCTTCACCGTCGTCGAGGTGGTGGAGGACGACGTCTAGAAGCGGGACGGGCTCCGCGCCCGTCAGGCGAGCGCGGCGAGCGCGCGCCCGATCCTCGCCAGCCCCTCCTCGAGCACCGTCCGGGACGCCGCGTACGAGATCCGGACGTGCGCCGGCGCGCCGAAGCTCTCGCCGGGCACGACCGCGACGCCCGCGTGCCGCAGGAGATACATCGCGACGTCGCTCGCGGTGACGACCGGGCCTTCGGGGCCGCGCCGCCCGAAGAACGCGCTGACGTCGGGGAAGACGTAGAACGCGCCCTCGGGCTCCGTCGTGCTGACGCCGGGGATCGCGCGCAGCCCCGCCACGACGAGCGCCCGACGCCGCGTGAACTCCCCGGCCATCGTCTCGACGCTGTCCTGCGGTCCGGCGAGGGCGGCCGCCGCCGCGGCCTGGGCGACGGACGTGGGATTCGTCGTCGTCTGCCCCTGCAGCACGGTCATCGCGCGGATGAGCTCCACCGGGGCGGCCGTGTAGCCGATGCGCCAGCCCGTCATCGCGTACGTCTTGGAGAGCGAGTTCACGACCACGAGGTTCGGACGGAGCCCCGGCACGAGCACGCCGATGTGGGGCACCGGGTGCGACGTGAGCTTCTCGTAGATGTCGTCCGTGATGACGATGAGCCCGCGTCGGAGCGCGACCTCGCCGAGAGCGCGCAGCGCCTCGGCCGGGTACGCCGCGCCGGTGGGGTTGCTCGGGCTGTTCAGGATGAGCGCGACGGTCCGCGGACCGATCGCCGCCTCGAGAGCCGCGGCGGATATCCGGAACCCCGCGGCCGCCGTGGTCTCGACGATGCGCGGGACGGCGCCCGCCAGCACGAGCATGTCGGGATAGCTCACCCAGTACGGCGCAGGCAGCAGCACCTCGTCGCCCTCGTCGAAGAGCGCCTGGAAGGCCGTGTAGAGCGAGTGCTTGCCGCCGCAGCTCGCCATGACCTCCGTCCGCCCGTACGCGAGGCCGTTGTCGCGGCGGAGCTTCAGGACGATCGCGTCCTTCAGGACGTCGAGGCCCCCGATGGGCGTGTACTTGGTGAGTCCGCGGGCCATCGCGTCGCGCGCCGCGGCCTTCACGTGCTCCGGCGTGTCGAAGTCGGGCTCGCCGACGGAAAGGTCGACGACGTCCCGGCCCTTCTCGCGGAGCGCGGCGGCCTCGGCGGCCATGGCGAAGGTCGCCGAGGGCTTCACCGATTTCAGGCGGGCGGCGAGCTTCATCCCCCGACCCGGAACTTCGCGGCGCGCTCGGTGAGGCGTCGCACGACGTTGTCCGGGATGAGCCCCGCGACGTTGCCGCCCAGGCTCACGACCTCCTTCACGAGACGCGAGCTCGTGTAGAAGTGCGATTCCCCGGTCATCATGAAGATCGTCTCCACCTGGGGCGTCAGGTGGCGGTTCATCATCGTCATCTGGAACTCGTACTCGAAGTCGGCCACCGCGCGGAGGCCGCGAACGATCACCTTCGCACCCTTCTCGATGGCGTAGTCGACGAGGAGTCCGGAGAACGCGTCCGCGACCACGCGGTCACCCTCCGTGCGGAACGTCTCGCGGATCATCGCGACGCGCTCCTCCGGCGTGAACCACGACGAGTCCTTGTTCGGATTGAACGCGACCGCGACGATCACGCGGTTGAAGACCTGCAGGCTCCGCCGGATGATGTCGACGTGCCCGTTGGTGATCGGGTCGAACGATCCCGGGTAGACGGCCACCGTGCTCATGTCGGCTCCTCCGGCTCGAGGCACATCCCTCGGGGCGCCGTCGGCGGGACGGGCTTATAGCCGGTGGCCGCGCACGCTCGCAACCGAGATCCCACGACCGCGTCACTTCTTCTGCTGCATGTCGGCGCCGCAGCACTTGATCGTCCCCGCACCCGCCTTGGTGACGATCACCTGCGCCCCGCATTTCGCACAGACGTAGATCTTCCCGATCTGGTTCGCCATGCCGACGTCGTCCTCCCTTTCATCGCCCGGTGAACTGCGGCGTTCTCCGCTCGAGGAACGCCCGGATGCCCTCGCGCCGGTCCTCGGTCGTCTGCAGCAGCACGTAGAGGTCCTCCTCCAACCTCATGCCGTCGGCGAGAGGCAGGTCAAGGGCTCTCACGACCGCCTCCTTGGCGAGGCGGAGCGCGAGCGGGCCACGGGCCGCGAGCGCCCGGGCGACGTCGCCCACCGCACCGGCGAGACGCTCCGGAGGCACGACCGCACCGACCAGCCCCCACGCGGCGGCCTGTGCCGCGTCGAGCCGCGTGCCGAGGAGGACCATCTCGAGCGCGCGCGCGACCCCGACGATGCGCGCGAGGCGCGGCGTCACGCCACCTCCCGGGAACCCGCCCGCGCCGAGCTCCGGGAGTGCGAAAACGGCGTCGCGGGCCGCGATGCGGAGGTCGCACGCGAGCGCGAGGGCGAGTCCCCAGCAGAGCGCGTCGCACTGGACCGCCTCGATCACCGGCTTGGTCATCGCGCCGAGCGCCGCGACGCCGTCGGGCCATCCCCGGGCC
>CAZLYE010000505.1:0-3900 GCA_964562865.1 uncultured Binatia bacterium (SeqCode)
TGGCAGATGGCCGTCGCGCTCGGCGGGTTCGTCGCGCTCTTGCCGGTGTCGCTGCTGATCGCGGTCGCGATCAAGCTCACCAGCAGGGGACCGATCCTCTACCGCGGCACCCGGATCGGACGCGGGCTCACGCCGTTCACCATCTACAAGTTCCGGACCCTGCTGGTCGACGCCGAGCAGCGGATCGGTGCCCGCCTCGTGACACCGGGAGACCCGCTCTACACGCCCGTCGGCCGCTTCCTCCGGCGCTACAAGCTCGACGAGATCCCGCAGCTCCTGAACGTCATCCGGGGCGACATGAACATGGTCGGCCCGCGGCCGGTGCGGCCGGTGTTCCTCGCGACGTCGCTCCGCGACATCCCGAGCTACGCCGAGCGCTTCCGCATCCGTCCCGGCATGACCGGGCTCGCCCAGCTCCGCGGCGGCTACTTCACGCACCCGCGGGACAAGCTCCGCTACGACCGCCTCTACATCCGCCACCGCGGCTTCCGGCTCGACTTCAAGCTCGTGGTCGCGACCTTCGTGAAGCTGCTGAACCGGTGGCTCACGCTCGGGCTGCTGCTCGCCCTCATCTTCCTCTCGGCGTCGTTCGTGCCCGAGGTGTTCCGCGGGCCGTTCCAGGTGACGGTCGGCGGCTTCCGGATCTCTCCGTTCGAGGCGCTCGGGCTCCTCCTCGCCACCGTCACCCTCGTCCGGCAGATCCCCGGCCACCGGCTCTACATCTACCGGACGCCCACCAACCGCCCGATGCTCTTCTTCGTGCTCTTCTCGGTGGTGGCGGGGCTGGTGGCAGGCGACCTCGGCCAGCGGCTCCGTGACGTCGCGTACTTCACCGCGTCCGGCTTCCTCCTCTTCTTCCTCATCGTCAGCGGCGAGATCACCGAGGAGTTCGCCAACCGGGCGACGCGCGTCGCGGCGCTCGCCGCGGTGGCGGTCGCGCTGCTCGGCATCCTCCAGATCGTGGTCCAGAACCACGCCGCCGCAGCGCTCGGAGCGGACCAGACGCTCCGCGTCGGCGCGACGCTCGGGAGCCCGGTCGCCCTGGCGGCCTACCTCGTGCTCGGCATGCCGCTCGTGCTGGTCGAGCTGTCGTGCGCCGAGCGCCGCGACGAGCGCGATTTCTGGCTCGTCTGCACGACGCTCGTCATCGTCGGCGTGCTCCTCACCCAGACGCGGGCCGGCTTCCTCGCGCTCTGGGTCACGGGCTCGGTGTTCGCCTGGCGCGTGTCACGGCGGATGTTCCAGGTCTTCGCGGGGACGACGCTCGCCTTCGTCCTCCTCATGGTGACGGTGGGCGGGCTCCGGCTCTCGCCGCGCGCGGTGAGCACGGAGTGGACGCGGCGGATGTCCCTCACGAGCGCGGCGATCTCCGCGGACGCGAGCACGCCGCTCCGGGTGCTGGTCGGGCCGGAGCCGGGGAAGGGCGCCGTCAGCATGGTCGAGGTGGACGGCGACGCCGCCGGCGGCCACCACCTCGTGCGGAATGCCAACATGCATCTCACGCTCGTGCAGCGCACCGGACTCGTCGGGTGGGCCCTCATGATGTGGGTGATCGGTGCGGCGCTCGCGGCGATCCGGCGGGGCAGCGGCGCGGTCACGGATCGACGCCTCGGCCTCGTCCTCTGGGCGATCTTCTCCTCGGGGCTCGGCTTCCTCGTCTCGATGGCGAACTTCAACGCCTTCTACGACGCGACGATCCAGATCTTCTTCTGGAGCCTCCTCGGCATCGGGATGGCGCTCGTCATCCACCGCAACGGGCGGCGGCCGACGTTCAACGTGATCTGGCGGTTCGGGCCGCGGGACTGACGGCATGCCGGGGATCCATCGTCGGGAGACGCGGAGCGGGGCGCGGCGGACCCCCGCTCGGCTTCGGTTCGGCGCCGCCGTACGCCCGATCCTCCCCGACCGCTGCGTGCGGACGCCTCACAGGCGCCGCTCGGGGGTCCCCCGCGCCCCGCTCCGCGTATGCGACGGCGGTGGAGTTCCGGCATGCTGTCAGGGAGCGGTATGAGAACCGGCATGAACATCGGGCGCGGGGTCGTCGCCGGGGCTGCGGCGGGCGTCGTGTGGTGGGGGGTGGAGGCGGTGGTGAACCGGGCGCTCGGGGGGTTGCTGCCGGGCGGGGTCGCGGCGGATCTCCTGGCGATCGACGTCGCGCTCGGCGCGGTGGCGGGCGTTGTGGTCGCGACGGTGCTCGCCCTCGCACGGCGGGAGGTCGGCGCCGCGGCGCTGGCGCTCGGGCTCGCGGCGGCGTACGCGCTCTTCCGCGTCTACGATCCGCCCGGCATCGGGGCGGAGGCGGTCTTCGCGGTCGTTGCCGCAGGCGCCGCGGTGATCGGCGTTCTTCTCGCGGCCGCGGACGGACTCCTCGCCTTCGCGCACCTCCTGATCCTCACGACCGTCGCCGTGACCCTCGCCGGCTGGCGCGTCGACGAGGCGATGGGCAGCCGGCGATGGGGCGAGGCGCTGCCGTTCGTGCTGGCGGTCGTGCCGATCGCAGCCGTGGCTGTGGACCGGGCGATCGGGTTCGTCGTCCGGCGGCGGGCGCCACGCTTCGCGCTCGAGGTCGTGGCAGCGGCACTCGCCGCGGTCGTCTGGGGAAGCCCGCTCGCGACCGCGCCGATCGACGACCCGATCGTCACGGCCGTGCCGCCGCCTGCCAGCGCGCCCGACGTGATCCTCGTCACGCTCGACACGACGCGTGCCGATCATCTCTCCACGTACGGCTACGACCGCGACACGTCGCCGTACCTGACCACCTTCGCCGCCGACGCGCTCCTCTTCACCGAGGCGCGCTCGCCGGCCGCGTGGACGCTCCCCGGTCACGCCTCGCTCTTCACCGGCATGTATCCGAGCCGGCACGGTGCGCACTTCGCCGGCACCCGGCTGCCCGGGGAGTCCCGCGACGGCCGTCCGATGGTCGCCTTTCCGCTCGCGCCGAGCGCCGTGACGATGGCCGAGGCGCTGCGCGACCGCGGCTACCAGACCGGCGGCTTCGTCGCGAACTTCTCGTACCTCTACCGGGACTTCGGCGTGGCGCAGGGGTTCGGGCGCTACGAGGACGCGCCGCGGCTCCTCTTCCGCCTGCGGCCCGTCGCGCTCCGGCTCGCGCAGCAGGTGCGGCCGCCCTTCTGCCTCGCGCCCATCCGGAGCGCCCACGAGATCAACGCGGCGGCCCTCGCGTGGCTGGACCGCGCCTCGCCGTCGCGGCCCGTGTTCCTGTTCGTGAACTACATGGAGGCGCATCAGCCGCGGCTCGCGGCGAGCCCGTACGACCGCTGGAGCCGCGAGCTCCCGGAGCACGACCGCCTCGCGCGCCGGAACCTCTACTACGAGCACGCCGTCCGCAACCTCCCGGACGTCGAGCGACGCTTCATCGCCGCCAACTACGACGGACAGGTCGCGTCGATGGACGAGGCGCTCGGCGAGCTCCTGCAGGCGATCCGGGCGCGCGGGCGCTACGAGAAGGCGCTCGTCATCGTGACGGCGGACCACGGCGAGTTCCTGGGCGAGCACGAGCAGATGGGGCACATCGGCCAGATGCTCTACGAGCCGGTGCTGCACATCCCGCTGGTCGTGAAGTACCCGGGCGCCGAGCATCCGCGCGGGCGCTCGACCAGCCCCGTCCAGCTCGTCGACATCCTCCCGACGGTGCTCGAGGCGACGGGCGCGCCGCTGCCGCCCGGCGTCCAGGGCGAGGCACTCGGGCACGTCGACCACGCGACCCTCGCCGAGGAGGACATCGACCCGTACCTCGTCGCGCGCTACGGAGCGCAGTACGATCGGAGCATCCGTGTCCTCTACGACGGCGACTACAAGCTCATCCGCACGTCGCGCGGGGAGTCGATGCTGTTCGACCTCGCCCGGGACCCCGAGGAGCGGAACGACCTCGCGGCAGCG
>CAZLYE010000506.1:0-3428 GCA_964562865.1 uncultured Binatia bacterium (SeqCode)
CGGCGCCAAGCTCGATCACGCCTTCATGGTCCGCTGGGTGAAGAACCCGCACGAGGTCCGGCCGCGCACGCGCATGCCGAACTTCATGTTCGACGACGACCAGGCGGTGCAGATCGTCTCCTTCCTCCTCTCCGCGACGAAGGCCCCGAGCGACGAGTGGCGGGCGGACCATCCCGCGCCGGTGGTCGACGTCAACCGCGCGCCGCGCGGCAAGGAGATCGTCGAGTCGATCGGCTGCCGCGGCTGCCACGCGCTCGCGCCCGACGAGGTCGCGGGTCAGCTCGGCGCGAACAAGGATATTGCCCCCAACCTCTCCGTCATCGGCGAGAAGACCGACGCGCGCTGGATCTACCACTGGGTGAAGAACCCGCGCGGCTACTCCGCCATCGCGCGCATGCCGAACCTTCGGCTGTCCGACGACGACGCGGCCGCCGTCGCCGCCTATCTGTCGACGTTCGGGACGAAGAAGCCCGGCCCCGCGGATCTGGAGGCCCGTCTCGCCGACCCGGCGAACGTCGCCGCCGGCGAGAAGCTCGTCCGCAAGTACGGCTGCGCGGGCTGTCACGACATCCCCGGCATGGAGTCCGAGTCGCGCATCGGCGTCGAGCTCTCGACCTTCGGCTCGAAGACGAAGGAGGAGCTCTTCTTCGGCGACCGGACCGACGTCCCGGAGACGTGGGACGACTGGACCTACAACAAGCTGAAGACCCCGCGCACGTACGCCACCAAGTGGATCGAGCAGGTCATGCCGCAGTTCGACCTCGCCGACGACGACATCAAGGCCCTGCGCGCGTTCCTCGCCAGCCGGACGGACGCGAAGGTGCCGGCGAAGTACGTCTACAAGGGCCCCGGCCAGGACCGCATCCTCGCCGGCCGCCGCCTCGTCGCGCGCTACAACTGCACCGGCTGCCACGTGATCGAGGGGAGCGGCGGCGACATCCGGCGGCTCTACACGGACCAGCCGACGCTCGCCCCTCCGATCCTGAGCGGCGAGGGCGAGAAGGTGCAGGCGGACTGGCTCTTCAACTTCGTGAAGGCGCCCGTGCCGATCCGGCCGTGGCTCAGCCTCCGCATGCCGACCTTCGGGCTGACCGACGAGGAGGCGAACGGCGTCGTCCAGTACTTCGGCTCGCTCGACCACGTGCAGGTGCCGTTCGTGCACCTCGAGAAGGCCGCCTTCTCCCACGACAACGTCGAGGCCGGTCGGCTGCTCACCTCGAAGGACTACTTCGACTGCTTCTCGTGCCACCAGCGCGGAGCGCAGAAGCCGCAGGGCCCGCCGGAGGGCTGGGCGCCCGACCTGGCACTCGCCCACGCCCGGCTCAACCCCGAGTGGATCCTCAAGTGGCTGCGCGACCCGCAGAAGGTCATGCCAGGCACCAAGATGCCCTCGTTCTTCCCCGGCGGACCGCCGGACGTGCTCGGCGGGGACGACGAGGCACAGATCCGCGCGCTCCGTGACTACGTGGTCTCGATCGGGCTCCCCGACTCCGGACCGTCACCGCAGCAGGCTGCCGGGGTTAGCAGCGGTGGCCCGTCTGCGAGCCAGTGAACCCTCAGCAAGGAGGAAAAGGATGAGAAGGAACCTGGTTGTGTCCGGCCTCGCCGTGGTCGCCGCCGCGTGCCTGGTCGGCCGGGCGTTCGCCTACGACGTGATCGCGGTGCCCGACGGCGGGACGCTCACCGGAACCGTCAAGTACGACGGCACGCCGCCGCCGGCCGCGAAGATCGAGGTCACCAAGGATCCGGAGGTCTGCGGCAAGGACAAGACCTCGCCCCTCATCGTCATCGGCCAGGACAACGGCCTCGCCAACGTGGTGGTGGCCGTGCAGGCGACCAAGGGGGTGAAGATGGAGGCGCCCGCGCAGAACCCGGCCTTCGATCAGAAGACCTGCGAGTTCCGGCCCCACATCCTCGCGTTCCCGGCGGGCAGCACCATAGACGTCACGAACAGCGACGGCATCCTCCACAACATCCACACGACGAGCACGGTCAACCCGTCGAGCAACCAGGCGCAGCCGAAGTTCAAGCCGAAGATTCAGATCAAGGTCGAGAAGCCGGAGTGGCCGATCTCGGTGAAGTGCGACGTGCACGGCTGGATGAGCGGCTACTGGATCTCGCAGGAGCACCCGTACTTCGCGGTGACGGACGCAACCGGATCGTTCAAGATCGCCGACCTCCCGCCGGGCGACTACAAGGTCGACCTGTGGCAGGAGAAGCTCGGCAAGAAGACGGAGTCGGTCACCATCAAGCCGAAGGAGAGCTCGAAGGTCAGCTGGACGATGGGCGGGAAGTAGCCGCCGTACCGCCAGCGCCGGGGGGTCCCCGTTCCCCCCGTCCGGCGCTCGCGCGCGCGACGGGTCAGCGCGCCGGACGCTTGCCGTCGATCTCCTCGTACATCGTGATCTCGGGCTGACCGTCGAGCACGCCGGCGAGGCCGCGGCCGAATTGCCGCATGCGGTCGCTGCCGCTGTGGGCGGTGAAGGCGTCGGCGTTGGCGTACACCTCGTAGAAGGCGAAGACCGTCGGGTCGGCCGCCGAGCGATGGAGGACGTAGGTGAGCGTCCCGGACTCGGCCGCCTTCACGTGCGCCACCATCTCGCGCGCGGCGCGCTCGAACTCGGCCTCCTTGCCCGGTCGGACCTTCAGCTTCGCGATCACCGTCATCGGGTTCGCCTCCCTTCCGGCCGCCTCTAGCACGCGCAGGGCGCGTGTGGGAGGACGCCGGGCGGCGGTGTGCTAGGGTCCGCCGGCGAGGGAGGGGAGCATGCGACTCAAGGATCGGATCGCGATCGTCACGGGCGCCGGCTCGGGGCTCGGCCGCGCCGGCACGCTGGCCTTCGCCCGCGAGGGGGCACGCGTCGTGGTGAGCGACATCGACCCGCGCGGCGCGGAGGAGACGGTCGAGCTCGTGCGCCGCGGGGGCGGCGAGGCGGTCTTCGTGCGCGCCGACGCGGGCCGTCCGGCGGAGGCGAAGGCGCTGGTCGAGCAGACGGTGGCGCGCTTCGGCGGCCTCGACATCCTCTACAACAACGCCGGCATCGCGCCCGTCGGCCGGGACGGGTTCACGCCCTTCATCGCCGAGGAGGACTGGGAGTGGATCCTCCGCGTCAACCTGACGAGCGTCTTCCTCTGCTGCAAGTACGCGGTCCCCGTGCTCGCGCACCGGCCCGGCGCGGTGATCGTGAACACGGCGTCGTCGATGGCAATCCTGCCGCTCGGCATGACGGACGCCTACGCGGCGGCGAAGGCGGGCGTCGCGATGCTCACCCGCTCGATGGCGCCCAGCTGCGCGCTCATGGGCATCCGGGTGAACGCGCTCGCGCCGGGCTACGTCGACACGCCGATGAACCGCATCATCTTCGACGATCCCGCGCTGCGGGCCGCGTTCGCGAAGGACCACGCGACCGGCCTCCAGCCGCCCGAGG
>CAZLYE010000507.1:0-13550 GCA_964562865.1 uncultured Binatia bacterium (SeqCode)
GCGCGCGCGGGCGGCCCGGATCTGAGCGTCGAGCTCCTCGGCCGGGAGCGCCGGCGCCAGCTCGGGCGCCCCCGCGACGACGATGGTCACCTCGCCGCGGAGCGGCTGGGCGAGTCGCCCGGCCAGCTCGCGGAGGGTCCCGCGGACGATCTCCTCGTGCCGCTTGGTGAGCTCGCGGGCGACGACCGCCTCGCGGTCGCCCAGCGCGGCCTCCGCCGCGGCGAGGAACGCCGCGACGCGGCCCGGCGCCTCGAAGAAGACGAGCGCCCGCGGCTCGTGCGCCAGCGCCCCCAGCCGCGCCGCGCGCGGCCCTGGGCGCGTCGGGAGGAATCCCTCGAACACGAACCGCTCCGTCGCGAACCCCGCGACGGACACGAGCGCCGTGACGGCCGAGGGCCCGGGGACGGGAACGACCTGGATGCCCGCCGCGAGCGCGGCGCGCACCAGGTGATACCCCGGATCCGCGATCCGCGGCGTCCCCGCGTCCGACACGAGCGCGATCGAGGCGCCCGCTCTCAGCCGCTCCACCATCGCCGGCGCCCGCTCGCGCTCGACGGCGTCGTAGTAGCTCGCCACCGGCCGCGCGATCCCGTGCCGGGCGAGGAGCTTCTTCGTCCGGCGCGTGTCCTCCGCGGCGATCAGATCCACCTCGCGCAACACCCGCAGCGCGCGCAACGTGACGTCCTCCAGATTGCCGATCGGCGTTGCAACCACGTAGAGCACGCCCGGCATGAGCGTGAGGTCAGCGGCCCGGCGCGGTGCCGGCGGGGGCGCCGCCGCCGCGACCTCCGACGAGCCCGCACGCCCGGCCGTTCCGGACCGCGGCGGCCGTCGGGCGAGGAGCGGGAGCGCCGGCGGCGCCCCCGCCGGCACCGCGCCGCGCGCTCACCCGCCGAACACCCGCCCCGCGCGCTCGACCGCCGCGAGCAGCCAGTCGAACCGCAGGATCAGGAGCAGGTTCGCCGCGCTGAGGATCGCGACCGCACCGAGGTCGCCGAGCGGCCGGAACGCGAGGACGGGATCCTCCGCCCGCGGCCGGTCGAGGAACATCACCTTGACGACCCGCGCGTAGTAGTAGAGCGAGATGACGCTGTTCACGAGCCCGATCACGACCAGCGCGTAGAGCCGACTCTCGACACCCGCGGCGAACACGTAGAACTTCCCGAGGAACCCGGCGAGCGGGGGAAGCCCGGCGAGCGAGAAGAGGAACACGCCGAGCGCGAGCGCCGGCAGCGCACCGCCCCGCCAGGCGAGTCCGCGGTACGCGTCCAGATCCTCGCGGCCGGTCGCGTTGGCGACGAGCATGACGATCCAGAACGCGCCGAGGTTCATCGTGTAGTAGACCGCGAGGTAGAAGAGGAGCGCCTGCACCCCGCGCTCCGCGAACACGACGAAGCCGAGGAGCGCGTAGCCCGCGTGGGCGATCGACGAGTAGGCGAGGAGGCGCTTCATGTTCGTCTGGCCGAGCGCGGCGAGATTCCCGAGCGTCATGGTGGCGACGCAGAGGACGCTCGCGAGCTGCACGAGGGGAATATGCGCGAGCACCGGCGCGGCGCCCTCGCTCCCCACGCCGAAGTGGAAGAAGCGGAGCAGCATCGCGAACCCGGCGGCCTTCGATCCGACCGCGAGGAACGCCGTCACCGGGATGGGCGCGCCCGTGTAGACGTCGGGCGCCCACATGTGGAACGGCACGGACGAGATCTTGTAGCCGAACCCCGCGAGCACGAGCACGAGCGCGAGGAACAGCGCTGGGCGGCTGTTCGGGTCCATCGCCGCCACGCCGTGCGCGATCCCCGCGTAGTCCATCGCACCGGTGAGGCCGAACACCCAGCTCATCCCGTAGATCATGGCCCCGGACGCGACGCCGCCGTAGATCAGGTACTTGAGGGCCGCCTCGCCGGAGCGCCGGTTGTGCCGCAGGAACCCCGTCAGCACGTACGACGTGAGGCTCACGAACTCGAGCGACAGGTACGCCATGAGGAGCGTGCCGGCCGACGCCATGAGCAGCATCCCGAGGCCGCTCGCGAGGAGGAGCGCGTGGTACTCGCCCTCGTTCGGCTGCCCGCGCACCTCTCGCGAGCCGAACGACATCCACACGACGGCCAAGAGGGCGAGCCCGAGGAGCACCTTGAAGAAGACGGCGAAGCCGTCGAGGATGATCATGCGGTTGAAGAGCCAGGCCTGCGTCGGGTCGTGGACGAGCCCGCGGACGCCGAGCGGCGGGAGGCCGACGGTCAGCGCGAGGGCCGCCACGGCTCCGGCGAGTGCCAGCCGCCCCGGCCACGGGCTCGGCGCGCGGCCGGCACGGCCCGTGGTGGCCAGGTCGATGAAGACGACCGCGAGGACGGACGCCGCGAGCGCCAGCTCCGGGAGGAAGTATGCGAGGCTCTGGCTCGTCCCCATCGCGTGGCTACTCGGACGGGGCCACGGTCGCGAGCAGCTCCGCCGCCCCCGCGTGCGGCTTCGCGGCGAGGACCTGGTCGTTCAGCCGCAGGAGCGAGGGGCTCTGCAGGTTCAGGATCGGCGTCGGGTAGACGCCGAGGAAGATCACGATCGCGCCGAGCGGAACGAGCGTGAACAGCTCGCGCCCGTTGATCTCGGGCAGCCCGAGGTACTTCTCGTTGGGCTTCCCGAGGTACATCCGCTGGAGCGTCCAGAGGAGGTAGCCGGCGGTCAGGATGACCGCGCTCGCGCCGACCACCGTGAGCCCCGGATACGCGCGCCACGCGCCCAGCAGGACGAGGACCTCCGAGATGAACGCGGAGAGCCCGGGGAGCCCCATCGCCGCGAAGAACGCGAGCCCCGTCACGCCAGTGTAGAGCGGCATGATCGAGGCGAGCCCGCCGAACCCGTTGATCTGGCGGTGGTGGGCCCGGTCGTAGATCACGCCGACCAGGAGGAAGAGCATCGCCGTCACCGTGCCGTGGTTGAACATCTGCAGGACGGCGCCGTTGATCCCCTGCGGCGTGAACGCCGCCATGCCGAGCATCACGTAGCCCATGTGACTGATGCTCGAGTACGCGACGAGCTTCTTCAGATCCGTCTGCGCCATCGCGCACATCGCGCCGTAGACGATGTTCAGCGTGCCGAGCGCGGCGAGGAGCCAGAAGGCGACGCTCTGCCCGTGCCAGAACGGTGCCAGCGTCGCGGCGGGGAGGATGCCGTAGTTGATCCGCAGGATGCCGTACGTCCCCATCTTCAGGAGCACGCCCGCGAGGATGACGGAGATCGCGGTCGGCGCCTCGACGTGGGCGTCGGGCAGCCAGGTGTGGAACGGGAACGCCGGGATCTTGATCGCGAACCCGACGAAGAGCGCCACCCACAGGAGGATCTGCACGTTCAGCGGGATGTGCCCGGCCACCAGGTTCCCCAGCTGGGTCATGTCGAAGGAGTGCGGGTCGGACGCGAAGTAGAGGTAGAGGATCGTGACGAGCATCAGGACGGAGCCGAGGAGCGTGTAGAGGAAGAACTTGATCGCCGCGTACTCGCGCCGCGGGCCGCCCCAGATGCCGATGAGGAAGTACATCGGCAGCAGCATCATCTCCCAGAAGACGAAGAACAGGAAGAAATCGAGCGCGCAGAACACGCCGAGCATGCCGGTCTCGAGGAGGAGGAAGAGCGCGTAGTAGCCCTTCACGCCGGTCTCGATGCCGAACGACGCGATCATGCAGATGAAGCAGAGGAGCGCGGTCAGGAGCACCATCGTGATGCTGATCCCGTCGACCCCGACGAAGTAGTTGATGCCGAAGGCGGGGATCCACGGCGCGTGCTGCACGAACTGGAAGCCCTGCTCGGGATGGAAGCCGGCGAGCAGGTGGCCCGAGAGGAGGAGCGGCGGCACGCTCGCCGCGACCGCCGTCCAGCGGATCGCGGCGTGGGCCCGGCTGGGGAGCAGGAGGACCACCACCATCCCCACGAGCGGGATGAAGATCATCAGGCTGAGTGTCGCGTCACCCATGTGCTTCCTTCCTTCGGCTCACGACGCCGAGGCCCACGACCAGTAGAGGAGGGCACCGCCCAGCACGCCGAGGATCACGACGTAGAGGTAGGCGGTGATCGCACCCGTCTGGACGTTCCGGATCCGGCGCCCGGCGAACTGCGTCACGTCCGCCACCAGGTTGACGGCGCCGTCCACCACCCAGAGGTCGAAGAGGCCCGCGACCCACGACCCCCCACGCACCACCGTGGCCGAGAGGTTGACGAGCCCGTCGATCACGTGGAGGTCGAACCAGGCCGCCACGCGGCAGAGGAGGAGCACTCCGCGCACGAAGACGAAGCCGTAGATCTCGTCGACGTAGTACTTGTTCAGGACGAGGCGGTACGGGAGCCCGCCGAGCGCGTCGCTGAAGAGCTCGGGGCGCAGGCTCCCACGATAGTACATGAGCCAGGCGAGGCCGATCCCGCCGAGCGCGACCGCGACCGAGAGCGCCATGAGGCCCATCTCCGTCCCGACGCCCGCGCTCTCCGCATGGGCCGCCGCGTGCTGCACCATCACGGGCTCGAGCCAGTGCTCGAACGGCAGGAAGAGATGGGGCACCCAGAGGAGTCCCGCCACGACGGACCCGGCCATGAGGATCCAGAGCGGCAGGGTCATGACGGCGGGCGACTCGTGCAGGTGGTGCTGCGTCTCGTGGTCCGCGCGGCACTCGCCGAAGAAGACCATGAAGACCTGCCGGAACATGTAGAACGCGGTGAGGCCGGCGACGAGGAGCCCGACGGCCCAGAGACCCTTGCTCCCGTACGGGCTCGAGAAGGCCTGCCAGAGGATCTCGTCCTTCGAGAAGAAGCCCGCGAGCGGCGGGATGCCGGCGATGGCGAGCGTCGCGACGATGAACGTCGTGGACGTGGCGGGGAGGTGCTTTCGGAGCCCGCCCATCTTCCGCATGTCCTGCTCGCCGCCCATCGCGTGGATCACGCTGCCGGAGCCGAGGAAGAGGCACGCCTTGAAGAAGGCGTGGGTCATCAGGTGGAACACGCCGGCGGCGTAGGCACCGACGCCCATCGCGAGGAACATGTAGCCGAGCTGCGAGACCGTCGAGTACGCGAGCACGCGCTTGATGTCGTTCTGCGCGAGCGCGATCGTGGCCGCGAGGAGCGCGGTGGCCGCGCCGATCGTCGCGACGACGGCCAGCGTCGCGGGCGCCATTGCGAAGAGGAAGTTGAGCCGCGCGATCATGTAGACGCCCGCCGTCACCATCGTGGCAGCATGGATGAGCGCCGAAACCGGCGTCGGCCCGGCCATCGCGTCCGGGAGCCACACGTAGAGGGGGATCTGCGCCGACTTCCCGGTGGCGCCGACGAAGAGGAAGAGCGTCACGAGGGTCGCGACCGGGAGGCCCCAGAACGTGGCGCCCTCGAGCAGGTGCGCGTGCGCCGCCAGATCGCGGAAGACGAGCGTGCCGTGACCGCGTCCCTCGAGCGTCCAGAAGAGGAGGAAGATGCCGAGGACGAAGCCGAAGTCGCCGATGCGGTTGACGATGAACGCCTTGTTGCCGGCGGTCGTGTTCGGGAGCTCCTTGTACCAGAAGCCGATGAGACCCCAGGAGCAGAACCCGACGCCCTCCCAGCCGACGAACATGAGGAGCAGGCTGTCGCCGAGGACGAGCGTCAGCATCGCGAACGTGAACAGGTTCAGGTACGCGAAGAACCGCCAGAAGGCGGGATCGTCGTGCATGTAGCCCGTCGCGTAGAGGTGGATCAGCCCGCCGATCCCGGTGACGACCAGGATCATCACGGCGGAGAGCGGGTCGACCGCGAAGGACACGTCGACCTGCAGCTTGTCGACGTGGATCCACGGGAAGAGGTTCGCGACGAGGAGCCGCTCCTCCGGCTCCCTGCCGACGAGCTGGACGAACGCCACCGCCGCCAGCACGAACGAGACCGCGACCGTCCCGCACGCGATCCAGCCGACGACCTGCTTGCCGAACCGCCGCTGCAGCGTGGCGCCGCCGACGCCGAGGATCACCGCACCGACGAGCGGGAGGAGCGGAATCAGCGCGACCCAGGGAGCAGCCGTGGGGGTCATCGCCGGAGCCGGTCCGTCGCCTCGACGTCGATCGTCTCGAAGCTCTGGTAGATGCCGAGCACGATCGCGAGGCCGATCGCGGCCTCGGCGGCCGCCAGCATGATGACGAAGATCGCGAACACCTGCCCGTCGTAGCCCGCGTTCGCGTAGCGGGCGAAGGCGACGTAGTTGATGTTCGCGGAGTTCAGCACGAGCTCGATCCCCATGAGGATGCCGATCGCGTTCCGCCGCGTGACGACCGTGAAGAGGCCGAGCGCGAACAGTATCCCCGACAGCACGATGAAGTGCCCGAGCCCGAGACCGCCCACTACGCCTTCACCTCCTTGCGCGACACGACGATCGCGCCGATCAGGGCGGCGAGGAGGACGATCGAGGCGACCTCGAAGGGGAGCACGTATTTCGTGAGGAACGCGTCGCCGATCCCGTAGGTGGTGGGCGCGGGCGCCTGCGGGTCCTTCACCACCCACGTCGCCTGCCGCGCGACGTGGACCATCCACCCGAACGTGACCCCGACCAGCACGAGCGCCGGGAGACGGCCGACGGCGCGGTTCGACACGTTCACGTCCGAGATGCGGTGCGTGAGCATGACCGCGAAGAGCGTCTGCACGAGGATGCCGCCGACGTAGACGAGGAGCTGGACCACGCCGAGGAAGTCGGCACCGAGCAGCACGAACGTGGCCGCCACGCCGAGGAGCGTCCCCATGAGCGCGAAGGCGGAGTAGACGATGCTGTTCGACAGGGCGACGCCCAAGGCGGAGCCCACGGTGACGGCGGCGAGCAGATAGAAGACGGCGACGGTGATCGACACGGGAAACAGGAGGCCCGACCGGGGGGTGAGGCCCCGTGGCGTTTACCAAACGACCCCTTGCGGGGCAAACGGCCCCGGGCCGAACCGCTAGAGCGATCCCGCCGTCCCGTCGACGAACGCGCCGCTCGGGGAGCACGCCGCGAGCGGACACCCACCTGGCGCGGGCGCACCCTTCACCTTGAACACCTTCGTGCTGGCCGACGAGACCTGCCCACCCTCCGTGGAGCCGCAGTACTCGACGGGCGTCGCGCCGTCCAGGTGGAGGTTCATGCTCCCCCCGAGACCCGGGGCGGGCGGGAGGACGTCGATCTCGCCGAGCTTCCCGAGCGCGACGATCTTCGCCTGGAACGTGCCGTTCCCCGTCCTCCGCACGCTCGCCGCCTTGACCGGTCCGTGCGCGCCCGCCTGGTCGAGGTAGCGGAAGCCCCCGCCGCTGAACTTCCACGCAGCACACCGGGAACGAGCGTCGTCGAGGCCGCGGTTCATGAGCGTGAGGACGCCGCCGCTCTCGACGGCCGTGCCGACCAGCCCCGCCCAGTTTGGGCGCGAGGACGCCGCTGTCGAAATCGTCCACCTCGTCGGCGACGCCGTCGGCGGGGCCGAAGACGTTGCCGTCGACCTCGAAGCGGTCGACGGAGCCGCTGAAGATCGTGTGGTGCGCGAGGGCCGGCGCCGCGAGGCCGGCGGAGGCGGCGACGGCGATGGCTGCCAGCCAGGGGGCACGGACTCGTCGCATGATCCCTCCCGTGGACCTACGCGTATGAAACGCCTGTGACACTGCGGCAGACCACCGGAAGCGGCGCTGTCAAGGTAGATCCGACGGCCCGCCGGACGAGGTTGGGCTGCAGCGCCCGCCGTGTGCTCGAATCCGCCGCGCAGGCTCTGCTAGCGTGGCGGGATGGGGAACGGCGGACGCGGCGGACGCGCCGCCGTGATCGCGATGCTCGTCCTGGTCGCGACCGCGGCGCGCGGGGCGGACTACTGGGTGAAGAACGGCGGGAGCGACGCGCAGGACGGTCTCACCGCCGGCACCGCCTGGGCGACCCTCGTGCACGCCGCCGCGCAGGTCGGCCCGGGCGACACGGTGCACGTGCTCGACGGGAGCTACCAGGGCTTCTACCTGACCACATCCGGCACGCCCGGGAGCCCAATCACCTTCCGGGCGGAGGGCTCCGGCGCGCAGATCACCGCCGACAACCCGACCACGCCCGACGGCATCAACCTCGAGGGCGCCTCCTGGGTCGTCATCGACGGCTTCGTCGTGAACGACCGCACGCGGACGGGCGTGCGGGCCGTCACCGCGTCGCACGTGACCGTCCGCAACTGCTCGCTCGGCCACAACGGCCACTGGGGCATCCTCACCGGCTTCGTCGACGACTTCCTCGCCGAGCGGAACGAGGCGCACCACTCCCAGGTGGAGCACGGGATCTACGTCTCGAACTCGTGCGCGCGGCCGATCGTGCGCGGGAACCTCGTCCACGACAACTACGCGAACGGCCTCCACTTCAACGGCGACGTCAGCGAGGGGAGCTACGGCCTCATCGAGGACGCGCTGGTCGAGGACAACGTGATCTACGGGAACGGCGTGGGCGGCGGCTCGGGCATCAACATGGACGGGAGCGTGAACGGCGTCATCCGGAACAACCTGCTCCACGACAACCACGCGAGCGGCATCAGCCTCTACCAGATCGACGCCGCGGCGCCGTCGACCGGCAACCTGATCGAGAACAACACGATCGTGAACGCCGTCGACGGCCGCTGGTGCATCAACATCGCGGACGGGTCCACCGGCAACACGGTCCGGAACAACATCCTCTGGAACCTGCACCCGTTCCGCGGCGCCATCACGCTCGACGCCGCGAGCCTCCCGGGCTTCGTGTCGGACTACAACAGCGTGATCGACCGCTTCAGCACCGACGGCGGGGACTCGGTCCTCGGGCTCGCGGCGTGGCAGGCCCTCGGCTGGGACGCGCACTCGTTCGTCGCGACGCCAGCCGAGAACTTCCTCGTACCGGGGAGCGACTTCCATCTCCTCGCGACGAGCCCGGCGGTCGATGCCGGCACGCCCGTGGGCGCGCCGTCGTCCGACCTGGAAGGGAACCCGCGGCCGGTCGGCGCGGGCTTCGACCTCGGGGCCTACGAGCTCCAGCTCCTTCACTGCGGCGACGGCACGGCCGATCCCGGCGAGCAGTGCGGCGAGCCGGGCCTCGGCTGCACCGACCCGTGCACCACCTGCGTCCAGTGCATCTGCGCCGCGACGCCCGCCGTCTGCGGCGACGGCCTCGTCTGCGGCAGCGAGGCGTGCGAGCGGGACGCCGACTGCGCGGCCGGCCTCGTCTGCCGCGGCTGCCAGTGCGTGAACGCCCCCGGGTGCGCGAGCGGGATCGTCCTCCAGCGGACGCGGCAGAGCCTCCGCGCGACGCCGGCGCGCATCCGGCTGCGCGCGGAGGCCGTGATCCCGGAGCCGTGGACCGGAATCGACCCGCCGGCAAACGGCATCCGCGTGGTGGTCGACGCGGTCTCGGGGGCGGGCGGCTTCGACGTGACGCTGCCGGCCGGGTCGCACTGGTCGACGGCCGGGAGGCGGTGGACCTATCGCGACCCGCGCGGCACCGTCGGTCGGATCACGAAGGCGGTCGTGCAGGACCGGCGTGCCCGCCAGCGCGGGCTCGCGCGCGTCACGCTCAAGGGGCGTGGCGGGCCGCTCGTCCTGCCGGACGTCGGAGCGGTGCGGACGACGCTCTTCCTCGGCGCGCCCGGAGAGTGCGCGTCGCTCGCGTGGAACGGCCCGAGCGGCGCCCCGCCTCGCTGCCGCGGGGACGCCGCCCGTCTCACCTGCAAGTGAGCCGGCGCCTAGCGCCCGCGCCGCACCTGCTTCAGGAACGGCACGAGCTCGTCGAGGAAGTCGTTCTGCGGGAACGCCCCGGCCGGGTCGTTGTGCGCGTACGTGGTGTGGCGGTCGACCAGCGTCACGTTCGTCAACGGGATGCCGGACTGGCTGGCGAGGTTCGTCGCGGCATCGAGCACCCGCTGCCCGCCGAGCGCGGCACCGAACGCACAGATCCGGAGGTTGTGCGGCAGATCGTGGCCGTGCGTCGCCTGGACGTCGAGGATCGTCTGGGCGGGGTTCGCGTTCCCGGCGGCGACGGCCCCGGAGTCGATCGTGAGACGCATCGGGTGGTACCACGCCGTGCCGTCGAGGCCGAAGAGCCCGTCGTCGTGGGCCAGCCCGTAGCCCGAGAACATGTCGGCAAAGCGCTGGATCGGGGTGATCGCGCCCGTCGAGTCCCAGCCGTAGAGCCCCGTCATCGGATCGGGGGTCGCGGCCAGCTGACCGAGGTGGGCCTGCGCGGCGATCAGGCTCGGCGGGGACGTGGCGACGTTCAGCGCGTACCCGTACTGCCCGATGTTGCTGACGGGGACGGGAGGCTTCAGGTTCGCCGGCAGGAGTGGAAACGCCTGCCCGAGGGACGGCGAGTCCGGATCGAGCAGCGAGCCGAGCGACCCAGTCGAGTTGAAGAGGCCCGCGAACGGCGCCCCGATGCCACCGAAGCTGAGCCACGGCGACGACGTCTGCAGCGCCAGCAGCGCCCCGGACGCTGAGTCCGGGGACACCGGGGTGGGGCCGCTGCCCCCGTCGATGAACACGAGGCCCGCGAGCCCCTTGGCCCCCGCCTCGCCGGCGAAGTCCCACGTCGCGTAGGCGGCGGTGATGGACCCACCCAGCGAGTGACCGCCCACGACCACGCGCCGGGCGCGCTTCTTCGCCAGGTTGACGACGATCCGCAGGTCCTCGATCTCGACCTGCATCCCCCAGTCGCGCGCGTAGGCGACGTTCGCGTCCGGGATGAGCTGGAAGTGCGTGGTCACGGACGGATTGGCGAGCCAGCCGAGGTAGTAGTCGAACACCTGCTGGCTGCTGGCCATGCCCTGCTTCGCCTGGTCGAGCACGGAGTGGTCCTCGAGCAGGTTCTCGCGGCGCTCCACCGCCCAGACCTGCCAGCCCTTCGCCCGCTCGACGAGGGTCTTCGCCATCGGGGCGAAGTAGGCCGCGCTCGCCGAGGTCCCCGGATTGAGGATCAGGATGTTGCGCGAGCCCTTGTGGCCGATCTGCAGGACGCCCACCTTGTTGAGCTCGGGCGGGGTTCCCGGGGCGGCGAAGCCGTCGAGGCGCGTGAATCTGACCTTGACGGCCGACATCGCCGGCGGCGCGGCGATCGCGAAGGTGAGACCGACGGCGGCGAGCAGGCCGAGCCGGCGGCGGAGTCCCGTCATGTGGAGCATCATTCCTCCCTCGAGGTCGGACACGGGGAAGTCATACCGCCTGGCGCGCGACGCGGTCCAATACATTCTGTCCACGTCACTGAAACCCGTTCGGTATGAAGGCCGGGGGCGCCCGCCCCGGGGCGAGGCGCGTCCTTGTAGAAGCAGACGACGACCCGCTGGGTCGGGGCGTCACCCGGTCCGACGCGCGGTTCGCGTGCCTGTAGCACGCGCCGCGGGACCCTACTCCTCGCCCGAGCCGCCGTCCGGCGACGCGAACTCGCCGACGTAGCGCATGCCGCGCTCGAGGACCGGTGCGATCTCGGGGTCGGTCTCCCCGCCCTTCTTCGGCTTGTACGCGAGGACGGGCGCCTTCACGAACTTCCGGACGAGGCTCTCGAGCGAGTAGTCGGAGCCCTCGAACTCCGGCGTGTGGTGGATCGCGCCCGTCGGGCAGGGCTCGCTGCAGAGACCGCAGTACATGCACTTCGCCATGTCGATGTCGAAGCGCGTCATGACGAGACCGCCGGCGGCCTTGTCCTTCTCGGCGTCGATCACGATGCAGTCGATCGGACAGGCGCGCTCGCACGCGAGGCAGGCCGTGCAGATCTCGAGGTCCACCTCGAGGATACCGCGGTAGCGGAAGGGGAGCGTGTCCTGCACGCGCACGCCCTCGGGCAGACGGTCGGGGTACTGGACCGTGTACGGCTTCCGCACGAGGTGCGAGAAGGTCACTGCCATGCCGTCGGCGATCGTGACGGCGGCGTCCTTGATGTTCCGGAGGTAGGCGCCGAGCCCCATCAGCCGAGCCCCGGGACGCGCGCCGTCGCGAGCGGGTTGAAGCTCAGCTCGTCGCGCTTGAGACCCGCGTGGCGCAGGTGATGGCCGACGCGCCAGGCGAAGCCGCCGAGCGCGGCCACCGCCACGAGGCAGAGCGCGGCGTGCACCACCGGGTCACCCTGCGGGAAGAGCCGTGGGAAGTAGACCAGCCACACCGCCGTCCCGAGGAGGTTCACGAACGCGAGCGGGACGAGGTACTTCCAGCACATGATCATCATCTGGTCGACGCGGATGCGAGGTAGCGTCCAACGGAGCCAGACGGCGACGAACACCCAGAAGTACGACTTGAGGAAGAACGTCGCGAACTGGAGCACCGTCCGGAGGACCGGATGCTCGGGGAGCGCCCAGGGGATCTGCCAGCCGCCGAGGAAGAGCGTCGTGACGATCGCCCCGATCACGTAGAGGTTCCCCCACTCCGCCATGAAGAAGAGGAGATTCCGCATCCCGCTGTACTCCGTGGCAAAGCCCATGACGAGCTCGGATTCGGCCTCCGGGAGGTCGAACGGCGTGCGGTTTCCTTCCGCCAGCGCCGCGACGAAGAAGATGAAGAACGCGACGAAGACGAACGGGTTGTGGAAGATGAACCAGGTCCACGGCGCCCAGCCCTGCGCGCGGATGATCGACTGCATGCTGAGCGCGCCGGAGAGCATCACGATAGGGAAGATCGAGAGGCCCGCCGGGATCTCGTAGCTCACGATCTGCGCCGCGGACCGGATGCCGCCGAGCAGCGACCACTTGTTGTTCGACGACCACCCCGCCATGAGGATGCCGACCACGACGAGCGACGTCACGGCCGTGATGTAGAGGATCCCCACGTTCAGGTCCGCGATGATGAGTGGGCCACCGAACGGGATCGCGACGAACGCGCCGACGAAGCCGGCCATCACGACGTACGGCGCGAGCTTGAACAGCGGCGCGTCGGCGTCGAGCGGGACGATGTCCTCCTTCAGAAGGCTCTTGATCCCGTCGGCGAGCCACTGGAGGAACCCCGCCGGCCCCGTGCGGTTCGGGCCGATGCGGCTCTGGATCCGTCCGGCCACCCGTCGCTCCACCCACGTCGTGATGCCGGCGATCGGTAGGATGAAGACGAAGACGACGATGCCGCCGAAGACGAGCATCGCGAGGAGATAGTGCACCCAGACGGGGATACCCGCCGGGGCGATGCCGCTGGCGACCAGGCTGTCGACGAGCTCCTGCATCCGCGATGGCCTACCGATCGATCTCGGGCGCGACCAGGTCGAAGCTCGCGATGACCGCGATGAGGTCGGCGATCATGAGGTTCTTGCTCACCTTCGGGACGAGGCTGATCGCGGCGAACGAGCCCGTCCGGATCTTGCAGCGGTACGGAAACGCGGTCCCGTCGCTCACGACGTACCAGCCCATGTCGCCGCGCGCGCTCTCGAGCCGCACGTAGCAGTCGCCCGCCGGCGGCTTGAAGTTGCGCGCCACTTTGGCGATGACCGGGCCCGCCGGCATCTGCTCGAGGCACTGGCGGATGATCCGGCAGCTCTCCTTCATCTCGCGGATGCGGACGATGTAGCGGTCGAAGCAGTCGCCCACCGCCCCCATCTCGCCGCGCCCGACCGGGACGTCGAATTCGACCTCCGGATAGAT
>CAZLYE010000508.1:0-8576 GCA_964562865.1 uncultured Binatia bacterium (SeqCode)
CGCCGCGCGACGCCGATTCGGGTCGCGCCACGGCGACGCCCACGACGTCGCTGCCGAAGGTCGTGGACCCCGGCCCCAACATCGATTTCTGATCCGCAGCCAGACGACCAGGCAAACGGGCAGGGTGCGGTTACGCCTTCCGAGCCCACGTCGCCTTGACAGACTGCGGACGCACCGGATACTTGGCTCTCGCCCGACGAACTGCCGCGGGGTGGAGCAGCCAGGTAGCTCGCGAGGCTCATAACCTCGAGGTCGGTGGTTCAAATCCACCCCCCGCAATGTCCGACGCGCGCCCTGGCCGCGCGCTCGACGGATCGGGCGGGTCCGGGGGTTTCGTCCCGGACCCGCCCATCGCGTCCTCCTCGCCGACGATCGCCCGCAGGCCGAAGTCGTACGTCACGTAGCTCCACGCCCAGTTGACGAGCACGACCAGGCGGTTGCGGAAGCCGATCAGCATGACGAGGTGCACGAGGACCCACACCCACCAGGCGAGACGCCCGGCCAGCCGGACCCCGCCGATCACCGCGACCGCCCGGCTCCGCCCGATGGTCGCGAGCGAACCCTTGTCGACATAGCGGAACGCGACGAGCGGCTCGCTCCGGAGCGACCTCAGCACGTTGTCCGCCGCGTGCCGTCCCTGCTGGATCGCGGTCTGGGCCACCTGCGGCAGCCGCTCGGCGCCCTCGACGAGCGCCACGTCCCCCGCCGCGAAGATCTCAGGATGCGCAGCCACCTGGAGGGTGGGCGCGACGAGGATCCGACCGCTCCGGCCGAGCGGGAGCTGGAGCGATCCGCTCACCGACCCGGCCCGGATGCCGGCTGCCCAGACGACGGTCTCCGCGCGGAGCCGCTCGCCGCCCACGAGCTCCACCCCACCGGCCAGAATCCGCTCGACCGTCGCGCCGCAGCGGACGTGCACGTCGAGCGCCTCCAGGTCCGCCCGCGCGCGCTCGCGGAGTGGAGACGGGTATGGCGCGAGGAGATGCGGGCCCGCCTCGACCAGCACGATCCGCACCGCGGACGGCGAGAGGCGGTAGTCCCGCGGCAAGACGTGGCGACGGAACTCGGCGAGCGCGCCCGCCATCTCGACGCCGGTCGCGCCGCCGCCCACGATCACGAACGTGAGCAGGGCTGCGCGGGCGGCCGGGTCCTCGCTTGCGAGCGCGTGCTCGAGCACGCGGAGGATCCGGTTCCGCAGTGCGCGGGCGTCCTCCAGGTCGTAGAGGTGGAAGGCGTGCTCGTGCACGCCCGGGATGCCGAAGTCCTCCACCGCACCACCCGCTGCGACGATGAGATGCGAGTACCGGATGCGCTCGCCCGTCGCGGTGACCAGCGTGCGGGTGCCCGGGTCGGCCGCGACGATGCGCTCGAGCCGGAAGTCGACCGTGTCGAGCCGGCGGAGGATGCTGCGCGCCGGGTAGGCGATCTCCTGCGGCTCGAGTCCCGCGATCGCGACCTGGTACAGGAGCGGGAGGAAGCAGTGGTAGTTCCGCGCGTCGATCCAGAGCGTGTCGACGCCTGCGCGACCGAGACGTCGAACGGCGTTGAGACCGGCGAATCCCGCGCCGAGCACGACCACGCGAGGGCGATCGGAATCCGCCATCGAACCTCCGTGAGGGCGACGCGCCCAATTGACGCTGCCGGAGCCCCTCATCTAGCATCCGGCGCGGTGCGAACCCATCCCGGCGGCTGCCACTGCGGACGCGTCCGCTTCGAGGTGACGGACGATCTCGACCGGGTGGTCGAGTGCAACTGCTCGATCTGCTCACGCAAGGCGTACCTGCATCTGATCGTGCCTCGCGAACGGTTCCGCCTTCTCGCCGGTGAGGAGGCGCTCTCGACGTATCGCTTCGGCACCATGACGGCCCAGCATCACTTCTGCCGGCACTGCGGCGTCGCGAGCTTCTACGTGCCGCGCTCGCATCCCGACCGGATCGACGTCAACGTGCGCTGCCTCGACGGGGTGGACCTCGCCACGCTGCACATCGAGCCGTTCGACGGCCGTCACTGGGAGGCGAGCGTCGACACGCTGGACGTCTAGATCGCGTTGGATCCGGGTTCGCGAGAAAGGAGCGTTTCCGATGAGTACCAGGGCTGCGTTGGTCCTCGGGCTCTTCTTGCTGCTCGCCGCGCTCGTACGCGGCGGCATCTACGCCGCGGGACACGACTTCGTCGTCAATCGCTTCACGGGGCAGTTCCAGTTCGTTCCGGCCGAGGACGAGGGAGACGACCAGACGCCGATCGACGCCCGCGCCTTGACGGCTTCGAGACCCGGGGCTAGGTTCGATCGCCTGTTGCGAGGCGGGGGGCAGTGGCGGGCAATCCGGGTCGGGAGGTGATCCCATGGCAGGTGGCCGGGCCTTCAAGAGCAATGTCCGTGAGCGGCGCGAGGCAGAGCGCCGCATGAAGGCGCTCGAGAAGCGCCAGAAGAAGGAAGAGAAGCGGAAGCAGGCTGCAGGCGAGCCGGTCGGTGGGCCTCCTCCGACGGGAACGCCACGCTGACGCACGTCCGCTCCCCGTCACGTCACGCTCTGCGCCCTCCGCGTTGACACTCCCGCGTGTCGCCAGTATGTGAGGCCGTTCGCGGGGCGGCGTACCCAAGTGGTTAAGGGAGAGGTCTGCAAAACCTCCATGCACCGGTTCGAATCCGGTCGCCGCCTCTCACTCGTTCCCACCGATGCGGCTCGTCGTCGGCCTGCTCGTTCTCGCGCTCGCCGGCTGTCGTCCCGCTGACGCCCCGCTCGCGCCGCTCCCCGGCGCGCCCCCGTTCGCGCCCGACCTCGCCCGCCGGGTCGCTGCCGCGGCGCGCGAACGCGACGGCCGCGAGAAGCCGCGCACCCGCCACCTCGGCCCCGACGGCCGGCCGCGGTACACGAATCGCCTGATCCTCGAATCGAGCCCGTACCTCCTCCAGCACGCACACAACCCCGTCGACTGGTACCCGTGGGGCGACGAGGCCTTCGCGACGGCCCGCCGCGACGGGAAGCCCGTCCTCGTGAGCATCGGCTACTCGACGTGCCACTGGTGCCACGTGATGGAGGAGGAGTCGTACGAAGACGAGGAGATCGCGCACTACCTGAACGCGCACTTCGTCGCGATCAAGGTCGACCGCGAGGAGCGCCCGGACGTCGACGGCGTGTACATGGACGCCGTGCAGGCGATGACGGGCGGTGGCGGCTGGCCGCTGAACGTCTGGCTGACACCCGACCGCCAGCCCTTCTACGGTGGAACCTACTTCCCGCCGCGCGACGGCGTGCGTGGCGCGCAGACGGGCTTCCTCACGCTGCTCCGGACGCTCGCGGACGTCTACGCGCGCGACCCCGCGCGCGCGCGATCGGCCGCCGCCGACGTCGTCGCGCGGCTCGGTCCGCCGGCGGGCGGCGCCGCCAGCGCGCTTCCGGACGCCGGCGCCATTCGTGCCGCGGTGGCGAGCCTCGCGTCGAGCTTCGACGCGGAGTGGGGCGGCTTCGGCCCGGCGCCGAAGTTCCCGCGTCCCGCCACGCTCGAGCTCCTGCTGCGTCACCATCGCCGGACGGGCGCCGCGGCATCCCTCGACATGGTGGCGACGACGCTCACACGCATGGCGGCGGGCGGTATCCACGACCAGCTCGGCGGCGGCTTCCATCGCTACGCGACGGATGCGCGCTGGCGCGTGCCGCACTTCGAGAAGATGCTCTACGACAACGCCCAGCTCGCCACGATCTACCTCGAGGCGTTCCAGGCGACGGGACGGGAGGACTTCGCCCGGGTCGCGCGCGACACGCTCGACTGGGCGGCGCGCGACATGACCGCGCCGGAGGGGGGCTTCTACTCCGCGACCGACGCCGACAGCCCGGGCGGCGAGGGCGCCTACTATCGCTGGACCGCGCCGGAGATCGACACCGTCCTGGGCGCGGAACGCGGCCCTCTCGTCCGCGCCTACTTCGACGTCTCCGCCGACGGCGGCGGCGAGGACGCCGGGAGCGTCCTCTGGTCCCCGCGCCCGCTCGACGGGGCGGCCGCGGCCGCGGGCGTCGGGGCCGACGCGATGGCCGAGGCGGTGACGGCCGCCCGACCCCCGCTGCTCGCGGCGCGCGCCCGCCGCGAGCCGCCGGCCACCGACCGGAAGATCCTGGCCGCGTGGAACGGCCTCATGCTCTCCGCGTTCGCGCGCGGCGCACTCGTCCTCGACGAGCCCAGCTATCTCGCGATCGCACGGCGGGCGGCCGCGCGCCTGACTGGCGACGGCCCGCTCCGACACGAGATCGTCGACGGGCGCCCGGTCGGTGAGCCGTTCCTCGACGACTACGCCTTCGTCGTCGCCGGGCTGCTCGATCTCTTCGAGGCGGATCCGGATCCCCGTTGGCTCGCGCAGGCCGTCGAGCTCCAGGCGGCGCTCGACGCCGACTTCGCCGACCCGGATGGCGGTGGCTACTTCTTCACCGCCGCGCGGCACGAGGTGCTGCTCCGCCGCACCAAGCCCGACGACGACGGGGCGTTGCCCGCGGGCAACTCGATCGCCGCACTCGACCTCCTCCGGCTGGCCGAGTACACGGACGACGCACACTACCGCGAGCGCGCCGAGGGCGTCTTCCGCGCCTTCGCCCCGATCCTCAGCCGCGCCCCGGCCGCGCTGCCGAGCCTGCTCGTCGCCCTCGACTTCGATCTCGACCACCCGAAGGAAGTGGTGATCGTCGGTCGGAGCGAGGACGACGCCGCCCCGCTCCTCGCCGTGCTCCGCCGCACGTTTCTGCCGAACCGCATCCTCGTGTCGACGACCGAGGCCCACCTCGCCGCGCTCGCCCCGCTGTCGCCCGTCACCGCCGACAAGACCGCGATCGGCGGCCGGGCAACCGCCTACGTCTGCGAATCCCGCCACTGCAGGCTCCCCGCCACGACGCCCGACGTCCTCGCCCAACAACTCGCCCAGACCCGACCTCTCGACTGACTCGGGCGTGGATCGGGGGGCCGGCTCCCAGGCCCCTTTGCGGAGCACGGCTCGCTGCACCAAGATGGGGCGGGCGGGGTCGATGACCGAGCGCAAACCACCGGGCGTCACGTGGGAGTCGTGGGTCGAGGAGCAGATCCGGAAGGCCCAGGAGCAGGGCGCCTTCGACGATCTCCGGGGCAAGGCCAGCCGATCCCCGGTCTGGGTGGGAGCTACGATCCCCTCTGGTGGGTGAAGCAGCTCATCCAGCGCGAGCAGCTCTCGCTGCTGCCCCCGGCGCTCGAGATCCGCGCCAGGATCGAACGCGAGCTGGTGACGATCTGGCGCTGCGAGCGCGAGGAGGACGTGCGCTCCCGGATCGAGGCGCTGAACGCCGAGATCGCGAAGGTGAATCGGACGGCGGTTTCGGGTCCGCCGACGAACGTCGCGGTGATCGACGTCGAGGCCGCGGTGTGCGAGTGGCGCCGGCGGCGAGCGGGGAAGTGACCCCGGCGCCTCTCATCCCGCCAGCGCGTTCACCTTCGCCGCCATGATGAAGTCGTTCTCGTGCAGCCCCTTGATCTTGTGCGTCTGGAAGAGGATCCGGCAGTAGCCCCACCCGAAGCTGATGTCCGGGTGATGGCCCTCCGCCTCCGCGAGGGCGCCGACGCGGTCGACCAGCGCCAGCGCGTCGGCAAACTCCTTCGTCCTGAACGTCCGCTCGATGCTCGTCGCCTTCGCGTCGAGCGTCCATCCGGGCGTCTCGGCGAGCAGCTGCTCGGCATCGGCCCGCGGCAGCGGCGGAATGCCGCCGCGGCACGGCACGCACTTCTTCCCCGTGAGGGCCATCGCGACCTCCTTCACGGGAGGCGCTATCGCCTCCGGCCAGAAGATCCAAGCCCCGCACCCGGTGCCGGCCGTCCTGGCATCTTCCGCACCGTTCGCCTATCGTCGCCCGGCTTGCCGGGGACGCCCGATCGCGCCACTTCGTTCTCGCCCCCCTCGCGCCTCGACGCGGCGACGGCGCTCGCGCCCGCGGTCCGCGAGGCGGCGGACCGCATCGAGCAGGACCGACGCCTCCCCGCGGAGCTCGTGCGCGCGTTCACCGAGGCCGGCGTCTTCCGCCTCTGCGTCCCGCGCGCCCTGGGTGGGCTCGAGGTCGATCCCGCGACCCTGATCCGCGCGGGCGAGACGCTGGCGCAGGCGGACGGCTCGGCCGGGTGGTGCGCGATGATCGGCGCGACGAGCGGTGTCGCGAGCGCGTATCTCCCCGAGGCCGCAGCGCGCGAGATCTACGGCAGCGCGGACGCGGTGACGGGCGGGACGTTCGCGCCCCACGGGACGGCGACGGTCGTCGACGGCGGATACCGCGTCAGCGGACGCTGGCCCTTCGCGAGCGGCTGCGAGCACTGCACCTGGCTCATGGGTGGCTGCGTCGTCGTGGAGGCAGGTCGCCCGCGTCTCCTGCCGGGCGGGCTGCCGGACTCCCGCCTCATGCTCTTCCCCGCGCGGGCGGCGCGCATCATCGACACGTGGACCGTGTCCGGCCTCCGCGGGACGGGGAGCCACGACATCGCGGTCGACGATCTCTTCGTCCCCGCGACGCACTCGACCTCGATCATCACCGACCGGTCCCGCGCGCGCGGGCCGCTGTACGCCTTCCCGGTCTTCGGGCTCCTCGCGCTCGGCATCGCGGCCGTCGCGCTCGGGATCGCGCGGGCGGCGATCGACGAGCTCGTGCGTCTCGCCCGCGGGAAGACACCGACGGGGAGCCGACGGTTGCTCGCCGAGCGCGCCACCGTCCAGGCGCAGGTCGCGGAGGCGGAGGCCGTGCTCGGGGCGGCCCGCGCGCTCGTCTTCGACACCGTCGCCGCCGCGTGGACGCGCGCGACCGCCGACGGGACGATCGACCTGCGGGACCGAGCGCGTCTCCGGCTCGCCGCCACCCACGCGACGAGCGCCGCGGTGCGCGCCACTGACCTCATGTACACCGCCGGCGGCGGCACCGCGGTCTACGCAACGAGCCCCCTCCAGCGCGCGTTCCGCGACGTCCACGTGGTCACGCAGCACGTCATGGTCGCACCCGCCACCCTCGAGCTGGCCGGTCGGATCCTGCTGGGGCTCGAGGCCGACACGTCGATGCTGTGATCGATCTCTTCGAGGCGCTCGCCACCACGCGGGCCATCCGGCGCTTCACGGACGAGCCGCTCGCCGAGGCCGACGTGCTCGCCTGCCTCCGCGCCGCCACTCAGGCGCCGAGCGGCGGCAACATCCAGCCCTGGCAGTTTCTCGTCGTGACCGAGCCGGAGACCCGCCGGGCGATCGGCGCCGTCTATCGCCGGGCCTACGACCGCTACGAGCCCGCGCTCCTCCGCGTACGGCCGCCGGCACGGTCACCCGAGGAGGAGGCGAGCTTCGAGCGCATGCGGCGGGCCTCGCGCCACCTGGCCGAGCACCTCGCGGAGGCGCCCGTGCTGGTGCTGGTCCTCATGCCGAACATCTCGATGACGCTCCACGACGAGCAGGGGCCGCTCGACGTCGGCACACCGTTCGCGTCGGTGTACCCGGCCGTCCAGAACCTCATGCTCGCGGCGCGCGGCCTCGGGATCGGCACGACGCTCACCACGGTCTACCGCATCCACCAGGACGAGGTCCGGGCCATCTGCGGCGTGCCGGAGCGCTACGAGATCGTCGCGCTAGTGCCCATGGGCCGGCCGCGGCGAGGGTTCCGCGTCGGCCGCCGGCGGCCGGTCGAGCAGATCACGCACTGGGACCGGTTCGGCCGAAAGCGCGGCTGACCCTCGCACCGCGGCCTCCGGCGGCCAGACGCCGGGCGCGGGGACGACGCGCACCGCGGCCTTCGCGCTCGGCGGCGCCAGGGCGACCGCCGTCTCGGTGAGGTACGCGATCTCCGTGAGCCCGCGCGTCTCGACGCGCGCGAGCTGCGCCGCCACGTCGTCTGCACCCGCGCCGACGAGCGCCGCGAGCCCCTCGCGCCCGCGATCGACGATGAGCGGCGCCGCCGCGAGCGCGCCGCGCGCGGCCGCGGTGTTCCGGTAGCGCAGCAGGAACGCCTCCCACGTGCTCGGCCGGCCGAGCTCGCCCCCCCATTTCCGCTTGTAGCGGAGCACGCCGTCGGTCAGAACCGGCCGTACCGTGCCGAGCGACAGCCGCGGGATCCCGGCCTCGACGGCGAAGCGGATCGAATGGAAGTAGCACGCTTCCAGCAGGAGGCTGGTCGGGAGCGGCCCTTCGGTCTCGGCGCCGAACGCGAGGATGCGGACCCCGCGCCCCCAGCGCTCGAGGACCGCGCCCGCGACCGTCCGCCCGCGATCCTCCAGGAGGAGGAGCCATCCCGCGCGGCAGGCATGCCGGAACGCATGCGCCGGGATGCGGCCGAAGAGCTCGCCGAAGCGACGGGCGCCGTACGGCTCGTACAGCTCACGACGGAAGCGCTCGACGTCGTCAACGGTTCGGCCGAGGCGGACGGTGAGCCCGAGCCGCCGCACGCGCCGGGCGTCGTCCTTGCGCGAGTCGCGTCCCCGGCGTTCGCCCGCGACGATCGCGTCGAAGGAGCGGCTCGTGTCGAGCCAGAATGGGACGGAGCTCGGCACGAGCGGTCCAACGCGCCCCACGCGCGACAGCGGCCAGGGAAGCTGGAAGAGAGACA
>CAZLYE010000509.1:0-5131 GCA_964562865.1 uncultured Binatia bacterium (SeqCode)
GCGACCGACTCCGCGTCGAGGTGGTTCGTCGGCTCGTCGAGCAGGAGCAGGTCGGGCTGCTGGAGGAGCACGCGACAGAGCGCCACGCGACGGCGCTCGCCGCCGGAGAGCGTCGTCACGTCCGCGTCGCCGGGCGGAAGGCGGAGCGCGTCCATCGCGATCTCGAGCGTGCGGTCGAGCTCCCACGCGTTCGCCGCGTCGATCGCATCCTGGACGCGCGCCTGCTCGGCGAGCACCTTCTCCATCTCGGCGTCCGGGAGCGGCTCGCCGAGCTTCATCGAGAGCTCCTCGAAGCGCGTGAGGAGCGCGCGCGTCCCGGCCACGGCCTCCTCCACGTGCTGAAGCACCGTCTTCCCCGGGTCGAGCTGTGGCTCCTGCGGCAGGTGGCCGACGGTCACGCCGTCGGCGGGTGCCGCGTCGCCTGCGAAGTCGTGGTCGAGGCCCGCCATGATGCGGAGGAGCGTGCTCTTCCCGGCGCCGTTCGCGCCGAGGACGCCGATCTTCGCGCCCGGGTAGAAGGCGAGCGAGATCCCCTTCAGGATCTCCTTGCCCTGCGCGGTGATCTTCCGCACCTGGCGCATCGTGAAGACGAACTGCGGAGGCATGGCCGCATCGGCTAGCGCAGCGGCCGTCGAATTTCCACCCTCATCGAAGCGCCCTCGTCCGCGCGCGGCCGCGATGGTATCCGCAGGCATGGCGAGCGCGACGGCGACCGGGACTCCGACGCGGCCGACCGCGGCGACCGCCGCGTACGTGGGTCTCGCGCTCGCGACCGTCGGCTGGTCCGCGGGCTTCGTCGCGGGCAAGTTCGCGCTCGGCGAGATGACACCGCTGCCCGTCGCCGCGTGGCGATATGCGGTGGCCGCGACGATCCTCCTTCCGTTCGCGATCCGCCAGCGGCCCTCCGGCCGCCTCCGCGGCGTCGCGGGCCCGCTCGTCGCGATGATCGTCTCCGGCGGCGTCGCGTACCCGTGGCTCTTTCTCCTCGCGCTGTCGCGCACGAGCGCGACCAACACGGCGCTCCTCATCGCCCTCAACCCCGTGCTGACGGTCCTCCTCGCGCCGCTGGTCGGCGAGCGGCTCGAGCGACGCCGCCTCGCGGGCCTCGCCCTGGCGCTCCTCGGCGCCGCGACCGTGGTCACGCGCGGCGACGTGCGCCACCTCGCGGCGCTCTCCCTCCGTGGCGGCGACCTGATCGCGATCGCGGCGGCGGCGGCGTGGGCGGCGTTCAACCTGACGTCCCGCGCGGTGGTCGGGCATCTCCGGCCCGCCTTCATCAACTGCGTGATCTACGCCATCGGCGCCGTCGCGCTCTCCGCGCTCGGGCGGGCTGACCACCCGTGGGACCAGCTCGTCGCGGCGACACCGGTCGCGATCGGCGGCATCGTCCTCATGGCCGTCCTCTCCTCGGTGATCGCGGGCCAGTTCTTCCTGGTCGGGGTGCGGACGGTGGGCGTCGGCCGGACCGTCGTCTTCGTCTATCTCGTTCCGGTCGTCACCGCGCTCATGTCCGCGACGCTCCTCGGGGAGCACTTCGAGCTGGCCCAGGGGATCGGGGGCGCCGCGGTCCTGACGGGCGTGTACTGGACGACACGGGGCGTCGGCGGCTGACCGGCGTCCACGGCCGGGCGCACGGCGGGGTGAACGGCCGAATGCTCAGGCTCTCTTGTACAACTTGTGTATGGCCGCTCGACCAGATTCCGTGCTATCGCCGCCGGCAGAGGGACCTACATGACAACACGCCGCCGCATCGTCGCCACCTTCGTCGCGTGCCTGCTCCTGCAGGCGGGCCGCGCGGGGGCCGCGTCGTCCTTCGTCGAGTTCGAGTCCGGGCAGGTGCGCCCGCTCGCGCTCTCCCCGGACGGGACCCAGCTGTTCGCCGTCGACACGCCCGACGACCGCCTCGAGGTCTTCGCCGTCGACGGGACCACCGGCAACCTGACGCACAGCGCGACGGTCCCGGTCGGCCTCGAGCCCGTCGCGGTGGCGGCGCGGACGAACACGGAGGTCTGGGTCGTCAACCACCTGTCCGACAGCGTCAGCATCGTCGACGTCTCCACGAACCCGCCCCACGTCCTCCGCACGCTGCTGGTCGGCGACGAGCCGCGCGACATCGTCTTCGCGGGAACGGGAAGCGGGCGTGCCTTCATCACCTGCGCGCACCGCGGGCAGAACAACCCGAACGATCCCCAGCTCACCACGGGTGGCGTCGGGCGCGCCGACGTCTGGGCGTTCAACGCGACCGATCCCGACAACGGGCTCGGCCCCTCGCTCGGCGGCAACCCGCTGTCGATCATCACGCTCTTCGCCGACACGCCGCGCGCGCTCGCCGTGAGCCCTGACGGCAGCACCGTCTACGCCGCCGCGTTCCACTCGGGGAACCAGACGACGTCCATCTCGGAAGCGCTGGTGTGCGACGGCGGATCGGGCGCGGGTCCCTGCACCGTGAGCAGCGTCACGTACCCGGGCGGGCTCCCGGCCCCGAACACCGACGCCAACAACGTCACGGGGCCGGAGACCGGCCTCATCATCAAGTTCAACCCGACGACCAGCCACTGGGAGGACCGGCTCGGGCGCAACTGGGACAACGCGGTCCGCTTCTGGCTCCCCGACGACGACGTCTTCCGCATCAACGCGAACGCGAGCCCGCCGGCCGCCATCTCGAGCCCGCCGCACGACGGGCAGCCGTTCGCGCACGTCGGCACCGTGCTCTTCAACATGGCCGTCAACCCGGCCAACGGGCACGTCTACGTGACGAACGGCGACTCGCACAACGAGGTCCGCTTCGAGGGTGCGCGCCCCCCGTGCGCCAGCCCGAGCTCCGTCGTGGGCCACCTGAGCGAGGCGCGCATCACGGTCCTCGACCCCACCTCGGGGAGCGTCACGGCGCGGCACCTGAACAAGCACATCGACTACTGCACGGTGCCGAGCCTGTCCGGCACGAGCGCGAACAGCCTCGCCACCCCGATGGGCATGGCCGTGACGGCCGACGGCTCGACGCTCTACGTCGCAGCGTTCGGATCGAGCAACCCGCTCAATCCCGGGGTGACCGGCAAGGTCGGCGTGTTCAGCACCACGGCGCTCGAGAACGACACGTTCACCCCCAGCGCGGCGAGCCACATCGTCCTGAGCGGCGGCGGCGCGAGCGGGCTCGTGCTCAACGAGGCGCACTCGCGGCTCTACGTCATGACCCGCTTCGACAACGCGGTCTCGGTGGTCGACACCTCGTCGAGCCCGGGGAGCGAGGTGCAGCACCTCCCGGTCTTCAATCCCGAGCCCGCGACGGTCACGGCGGGGCGGCAGTTCCTCTACGACGCGAACCTCACCTCGAGCAACGGCGAGGCGGCGTGCGCGAGCTGCCACACCTTCGGCGACTTCGACAGCCTCGCCTGGGACCTCGGTAACCCCGGCGACGTCGTGAAGCCCGACCAGAACCCGTTCCGCAACCCTCCGGGCGACGGTGGCCTGGCCACCTTCCATCCGCTGAAGGGCCCGATGACGACGCAGACGCTCCGCGGCCTCGCCAACGACGGGCCGATGCACTGGCGCGGCGACCGCACCGGCGCCCCCGGCGCCCCGCTGGACGAGACGCTGGCATTCGAGGCGTTCAACGTCGCGTTCGCGAGCCTTCTCGGCCGCAGCGGCCCGCTCACCAACGCGCAGATGCAGGCCTTCACGGAGTTCATCCTCCAGGTGATGCTCCCGCCGAACCCGATCCGGGCGTTCAACCAGATGTTGACCTCGGACCAGTCGGCCGGGCGGAGCTTCTTCCTGAACACGACGTCCGACATCGTGCAGACGTGCGACGGCTGCCACGTGCTCGACCCGGCGAACGCGCACTTCGGGACCGACGGCCTCTCGAGCTTCGAGAACGAGACGCAGGACTTCAAGATCCCGCACCTCGACAACGCCTACCAGAAGGTCGGCATGTTCGGCATGCCCGCCGTCGCGGGCTTCATCAACTCCGGGAACAACGGCACCGCCGGTCCGTTCACGAGCCAGCCCCACCAGGTGCGCGGCTTCGGCTTCCTCCACGACGGAAGCGTCGACACGCTCTTCCGCTTCCACAACGCCGCCGTCTTCAACTCCGGCTTCGGCGGCTCGACGGCGGCCGCGAACACGCTGCGTCGGCAGGTCGAGCAGTTCGTGCTCGCCTTCGACACGGACTTCGCGCCGGTCGTCGGCCAGCAGGTGACGCTCACGAGCACGAACTCGGCGACGGCCGGTCCGCGCATCGATCTCCTGATCGCGCGCGCGGCCCTCAACGAGTGCGACCTGGTCGTGAAGGGCAATCGGGGCGGCGTCACGCGCGGCGCCGTCCGCCAGTCGAACGGGCTCTTCAAGACCGACCGGGCGAGCGACGCGCAGATGACCGACGCCCAGGTGCGGTCCTTCGCGGCCACGCCGGGCCAGGAGATCACGTACACCTGCGTGCCCCCGGGCTCGGGGACGCGCATCGGCATCGATCGCGACCTCGACGGGTGCCTCGACCAGGACGACCTCGACCCGACCAATCCCGCCGTGTGCTCGGGGGTCGGCACCACGACCACCAGCACGACCACACCCGCCGGCTCGACGACGACCACGACCAACCCGCAGGCCTGCACGCCCGTGCCGGTCACCGACCCGAAGGCCCACGTCATCGTCGTCGCGCGGAACGAGGCCGGGAAGGTGAGCGCGACGATGCAGATCGCTCTCGCCGGCTACCACGGCGAGCCGGTGACCGCGACCCTCACCGACAGCGACTCGCCGTCCATCGCGACGCAGACGCTCGCGACTCTGCCGCCGAGCGGCAGCTCGGGCAAGAAGTGGCGATTCAAGAGCACGCTCGACGGGCTGCAGAACGTCCAGCTGAAGGATCTGTCCCCGCGGAAGCCCGGTCAGTTCAAGCTCAACCTGAAGGCCAAGCACTGGTTCTCGTCCGCCGACGCGAACCAGCCCGCGGCGGTCACGTTCCTCACGGTCCAGGTCGGCAACGTCTGCTTCACGCACGTGACCACGAAGAAGACGGACTGAGGGGCCCGCGACGCGGGGCATGCGGGGCCGGGGCGGGGTGGCCGCTGCGGCCCCGCTCCTCGGCCGACGGCACACCGTCTCGGCCGGGCTCCGCGTGCGGCCTGCGTCGAAGGTC